>NZ_JBSFTP010000080.1:0-33693 GCF_053591315.1 Streptomyces sp. NPDC003042 | reverse complement strand
ACGTGCGCGGTCGACGCGCTGGCGGTGAACCTGTTCGGCCCGGCCAGGTGGGCGGAGGCGGGGGCGAGGTCGGTGCCGGCCCCAGCCGGCGGCGGCGCCGGTCGGCGAGCCGGTACAGCCGGCGCCGGTACGCCTCGTCGTCGCGCACCGCGAGCGCGGTGGAGGTGGCCGACGCCACGGCGGACATCACGGCGGCGACGACCACCGCCGTCTCGGGGGCCGCCGCTCCGCGCCCGTCGGGGATGAGGCTGAGCGCTATCAGCAGCAGCGAGCCGTTGAGGAAGAAGACGAGCAGCCCCAGGACCAGGGCGGGCACGAGCAGCAGGGCCCGTACGACCACCGGCCACACCAGCGCGCTCAGCAGGCCGAAGGCTCCGGCGCCCCATGCGGCGGTCAGCCCGATCCGGGTGACGCTGTCACCGTCGGCCGACTGAAGGCGGAAGTCGGGCAGGATCCCGGCGAGCGCGAGCATCGTGAGCGTGGAGACGGCCCACACCAGCACCACCCGCATCAGTGCGCTGCCCGCGGCCCGCCACCGCCCTCGCCCTGGCCCTCGCCCTCGCCCTCGCCCTCGCCACACGCCGTACCGCCTCGTGTCCCGGTCCGCGCCCCGCCCGCGGTCCCCTCGTCAGCGTCGCACAGGACGGCGGACCCGTCCGGGCGACACGGACGGCGCACGGAGGTGACGACGGTGGCGTGCGCGGGCCGGGATCCTCCGTCCGCTACGTGCCGTCGTAGCCGGCGGTGGGCATGGACAGCCGCCGGTGCACCTCGGCCTTCATCGCGGAGGTGTACCGCGGCTCGTCGAGGCCGGCGGTCTCCAGCCGTACGCCGCGCCGTTCGCACTCGGCCGTGAACTCCTCCACGGAGCGCAGCGCACGGGCCAGCACCCGCTGGTTGGGGGCGACGAACAGGTCGACCTGCCCGGCGTCCACGTCGCACCACAGCCCGCAGTGGTCGGCCCGCAGCCCGTAGAAGAGCAGATGCCGGGTGACCACGTAGCCGCGCTCCGCGGCCCAGCGCGCGCACATGGCGTGCTGGCCGCGAGTGTCCACGGCGAAGGGATCGGCGTCGAGTTCCTCGAGTGGGGTCAGGCTGGCGATAGCGGCCACGCGCAGCTCATCCATGGCGCCCGACCCTACTCCGATCCGCGCCGCCGGAGGAGGGGCCCGTCTTCCGCTTCCGCGCGGATCGCCCGGAGAACCCCTACGCTCGACGGACGGTGGGTCGAGGGAGGGGAGGTCCACGGTGTCGGTGGAGATCACCTGGTGGGGCCATGCCACGTGCACGGTGCAGGACTCGGGGGTGCGGCTGTTGACCGACCCGCTGTTCGCCCGGAGGTTCGCGCATCTGCGGCGGCGGCGCGGGGCGGTGCCCCCGCCGGAGGCGGCGGAGGCGGATGCGGTGCTGGTGTCGCATCTGCACGCTGATCATCTGCATCTGCCGTCGCTGGCCCTGGTGCCGCGCGGCACCCGGCTCGTGGTGCCGCGCGGGGCGCGCCGGGAGGTGCCGGGGCTGGCGCGGCTCGCGGGGTTGCGGGGGCTGGTGGTGACGGAGTTGGAGCCCGGCGACGAGCTGACCCTGCGGGACGGTGTACGGGTACGGGCGGTCAGCGCCCGGCACGACGGGCGGCGGCTGCCGTTCGGGCCGCGTCGGGCGCCGGCGCTGGGGTACGTGGTCCAGGGCGCGACGCGGACGTACTTCGCCGGGGACACCGGCCTGTTCGACACGATGGCCGAGGAGGTCGGTCCGGTGGACGTGGCGCTGCTGCCGGTCGGCGGCTGGGGGCCGTACCTGGGACCGGGGCATCTGGACGCGGAGCGGGCGGCCAGGGCGCTGGCCGAGCTGGCGCCCGCGGCGGCGGTGCCGGTGCACTACGGGACGTACTGGCCGATCGGGATGGACGCGGTGCGGCCGCACGAATTCCATGCCCCGGGTGAGGAGTTCGCCCGGCGCGCGCTGCGGCTCGCGCCGAAGGTGACGGTACGGGTGCCCGGCCACGGCGAGCGGGTGCGGCTGCCGTGACGCTGTGGCGGGAGGCGGCGGACGTCGTCGGCCGGGCCGTGCTGGTGCGAGACGTGCCGGAGACCACCCAGCAGGCGGTGGGCTACCCGGCGTTGTTCGTGCTGGTGGCGGTGGGCGCGCTGGTGCCGGTGATCCCGACGGGGGCGCTGGTGAGTTCGGCGGCCGTGGTGGCCTTCCATCACCAGTCACTGCCCTTCGGGGTGTTGCTGGTGTTCGGAGTTGCCGCGTCGGCGGCGTTCGCCGGGGACGTCGCGCTGTACTGCCTCGGGCGGCGCGGGGTGCGCTCGCGGGGCGGGTCGCGCTGGCTGGAGTGGCTGCGCGGGCGGGCCACGCCGGAGCGGCTGGCGCGGGCGCGGACCCGACTGGACGAGCACGGCGTCCTGGTCCTGGTGCTGTCCCGCCTGCTCCCGGCGGGCCGGATCCCGGTGATGCTGGCCTGCCTGCTGGGCGGCATGCCGCTGCGGCGCTTCGTCCGGGGCGACGCACCGGCCTGCCTGGCGTGGGCGGCGACGTACGGCCTGATCGGGATCGTGGGCGGATCGCTGTTCGACGAGCCGTGGCAGGGCGTGGCCCTGGCGGTCGGCCTGACCGTGCTGATCAGCGTGGCCCCGACGCTGTGGCGCCGGGTGCGGGCGGCCGGGGATCCGGAGGAGAACTGACGCGGTGCGCGGGGACGTCAACGGGTGAGGGAACGCGCCACGCGGAAGCCGACGTCGTCGACCTGGTAGCTCGGGTGGCTGCGGCGGCGGGCGGAGGCGCGGATGCTCCAGTGCTCGTCGAACCAGCCTCCGCCGCGCAGCACCCGGTAGCCGCCGTAGACCTCGGCGTCGTAGACGTCCCAGCACCAGTTCCAGACGTTGCCGAGCATGTCGTGGAGTCCCCACGGGTTGGGCCGCTTGCCGCCCACCTCGTGGATGCGCTCGTCGGAGTTGCCGCGGTACCAGGCGATCTCGTCGAGCGGCCCGTAATGCGGTCCCGTCGTACCGGCGCGGCAGGCGTGCTCCCACTCGGCTTCTGTCGGCAGCCGGTATCCGTCGGCGGACGCGTCCCACTCGACCTCGGTGCCTTCGCCGCCGGCCCGGAGGTGGTAGGCGGGCGTGATCCCCTCACGCAGGGAGAGGGCGTTGCAGAACCGGACCGCGTCCCACCAGGAGACGCCCTCGACGGGCAGCCGGTCCCCGGCGGCGGTGCTCGGGCGCAGGCCGGTGACCTGCCCGTACAGCTCCTGGGTGACCGGGAGGGCCCCGAGCCGGTACGGCGCGAGCTCCACGGGCCAGCTGCGCCGCGTCCGCCGGTCCGACAGGGTGACCTGCCCCGACGGGACGGCGATCATCTCGTTTTCCGCGCTCGCGTCCATGAACACCAGAGCGTACGACACACGTTCTTCCGCTACGCCGCCTTCCACGCCGCGCCGCCGAGCACCCGGGAGGCCCCGATCGGCAGGTCCCACAGGTCCTCGCGCGGCAGTCCGGCGCGGGCCCAGGCGGCGCGGGCGCGGTGCAGGGGCTCCAGGACCGGTTCCGCGGAGAGGACGAAGGTGGCCCAGTGCATGGGCGCCATCCGGCGGGCACCGACGTCGAGGCAGGCCTGTACGGCTTCCTCCGGGTCGGCGTGGACGTCGCCGAGCCACCAGCGCGGGGCGTAGGCGCCGATCGGGAAGAGGGCGAGGTCGATGCCGGGCCGGCGGCGGCCGATCTCGCCGAACCAGTGTCCGTACCCGGTGTCGCCCGCGAAGTAGACCTTCCGGCCGCTCGCGGTGTCGGTGAGCACCCAGCCGCCCCACAGGGTCCGGCAGGTGTCCAGCAGGGACCGCTTGGACCAGTGGTGCGCGGGGACGAAGTCGAAGCGTACGCCGCCCAGTTCCGCCGCCTCCCACCAGTCGAGTTCGGTGACCCGGGTGAAGCCCCGGCGGCGGCACCAGCGGGCGAGTCCGGCGGGGACGAACAGGGCGGTGTGGCGCGGCAGCCGCTTGAGGGTGGGGGCGTCGAGGTGGTCGTAGTGGTTGTGGCTGATCACCACCGCGTCCACCGGCGGCAGGTCCTCCCACCGCACGCCGACCGGCGTCATCCGGGCGGGGGTGCCGAGGATCCGGCGGGACCAGACGGGGTCGGTGAGCACCGTCAGCCCGCCGACCCGGAGCACCCAGCTCGCGTGGCCGGCCCAGGTGACGGACACCGTCCCGGGGGTCGCGGCGGGCAGGGGGGCCGGCTCGTACGGCAGGTCGGGGATGCCGCGCAGTCCCTCGGGGCCGGGCCGGAACGCGCCCTCGCGGGCCAGCCGGGCCAGGGCCCGGACGCCGGGCAGCGGGGTGGTCAGCCGGTCCTCGAACGAGCGGGGCCACAGCCTCGGTTCGCCGAGGGGGCGCGGAGCGGGGGCGAGCGCCTCGGGGGCGAGCGCTTCGGGGGCGAGCGCTTCGGGCGCGGGCGCCGTCGGCGACGCGGGTGGCAGCACCGGCCGGGCCGGTGGGCGACGGGACGCGGTGGCGCGTCGCGCGAGGTCGGTCACGGGGGCGTCCACCTGGTCCCTCATCGAGAAGTCTCCCTTCACCGGCGGCGGTTCGGCCGGCGGCTCAGTCGGCCAGCCCGGCCAGGACCGACCCGAGCAGGTCCAGCGCGCCCCGGACGTGAGGCAGTTCCAGCGGCTCGCGGGCGGTGAGCGCGGCCAGCCGCTCCTGCGGCGTGGCCCCCAGCAGCGGCCCGGTCGACAACCGGACGCGCAGCGCGCCCAGTTCGTCGGCGAACCGCTGTCCACCGGGTGTGGGCGCGCCCAGCCGGCCGCCGAGCCAGTCCTCCAGTTCCATCGCGTCGCCCACCCCGTGCCGGGCGAGCCCCGCGCGCAGCGGGGTCAGGTCGGCGTACAGGTGCCGTCCGGCCTGCGGGGGCCGGGCGAGCGCCCCGGCGGCCAGCAGTTCCCGGTGTGCGGCGGCGGCCACGACGCCGTGCAGGGCGGCCGCCGCGTAGGCGCGGGCGGCGACCGCGTCGGGTTCGTCCAGGGCGTGCGCGGCGGCCCCGGCGACCGGGCCGGCGACGAGGGCGCCGGTGGCGGTGAGGACGTCGAGGGTCCGGGCGCGCAGCCAGGTGCCGCGCGGGGTGGCCGGGAAGCGGACCACGGCGGCGGGCCACCCGGCGGGCAGCAGCGCTCCGGACAGGTCGACGAGGACGGCGGCCTGGTCGGGGAGCATCTCGGCGGGGCTGAGGACGAGGGTGTCGTGCGGTCGGTGCACGGTGTCGCGCCAGCTCTCGTCGCTGACCACGAACAGCCCGGCCGTTTCCGCCGCCTCGCAGGCCTCGCGCAGCAGCTCGGGCGGTGGCACGGTGGCGGTCGGATCGTCGGCCACCGACAGCAGCAGCACCCGCGGGTCGCCGCCCTCGGCGCGTACCCGCCGTACGGTCTCCAGCAGGGCGTACGGGTCCGGTACGCCGCCGCACTCGGCCGGGGTGGGCACGTGGTAGGCCCGCCGTCCCAGCAGCCGCACCTGCGGGGTCCACCAGGCGGGACAGGGCCGGGGAAGCATCACGTCACCCCCGTACGCGCCCAGCAGCGCCATCAGCAGGGCGGGCGCGCCGGGTCCGGCGGCGACGTTCTCGGGGGCGGTGGCCAGTCCGCGCCGTGCCCAGTGCCGACAGGCGGCTTCGCGTACGGGCTCCCCGCCGCCGGGGGGCTCGGGGGCGGCGCGGTCCGCGGCGGCGGCCAGGACGGCGGTCAGCTCGGGCAGGACCGGCAGGCCGGGCTGGGGCGCGGGGGGACCGTAGCGGACGGGACCGCGCCCCTCCGGCGCCGGGCGCCGCGCCCCCGCGAGCCCGTGCGTCATGCCCTCGGCCGTCCCCGCCACCGTGCCCGCCTTCCGCCGCCGCCACCGACCGCCTGTCCCGGCCCTGCTCCTACCTCGCTCTCCCCCTGCCCTTTATACGATTGATCACCCCGCTATGCCCGTCAGCCCTTCCTTCCGAGCAGGGCCAGCAGACGGGTCTGCGCGTCGGCACCCGCCGGCACCTCCAAGGGCGCGGCGTACATGCCGCTCGCGGCGAGCGAGTCGGCGTACGGCATGACCTCCTTGATCGAGAACTCGACGAGGCCGTCGGGCAGCCGGTCGTCCGCGCCGATGGCCCGTGAGAGGTCCCAGGTGTGCACGACGCAGTCCGCGGTCAGCTCCGAGCAGTAGGCCGACGCGCACGTGGGCCCGTACGAGAGCGTGACGGTCCGCTCCAGCGCGCCGGGCGCCGCGAAGGCGGCGTGCGCGGCGGCCGAGGCCTTGTCCCAGGCGGCCACCGGGTCCTCACCCAGCACGTCGCCGGAGAACCGGTCCCCGACCTCCTCCACCGTGCGGCCGTCGCTGACCAGCGGCGGAATCCACAACTGCTCGCCGGTGACGTGGTTGACCAGGTCCCGCACGCTCCACTCGGTGCAGGGGGTCGGCGCGTCCCACTGGGTGTCCGCGACGGCCCGCACGCGCTCACCGAAGAGCCGCAGAGCCGCGGCGTGCTGTTCCAGCAGCGTGTCCGGCATGGATCTCACCGTCCTCTGGCAGGTTGGCCACGTTGCGGGCTCCCCCTGGCGCCCACTGTCCTCGTCCCTGCCATGCCCTGCCACCGACCTCGACAGCGCGCTTGCCCCGCAGAGGCCGTGTCCATATTCCAAAACGCCTATCTCACATCACGGGCGGATCGCCTACGGTGATCACAACGCTTCGACGAGGAGGGTTCCGCCATGAACGACGCCCGCGAGACCGCCGTCTACACCCACGGCCACCACGAGTCGGTCCTGCGCTCGCACCGCTGGCGCACCGCCGCCAACTCGGCCGCGTACCTGACCGGCGAACTGCGCCCCGGCACGAGACTGCTGGACGTGGGCTGCGGCCCGGGCACGATCACGGCGGACCTCGCGGAACGGGTGACCCCGGGCGGCGGCCGGGTCACCGCGGTCGACGCGGCGCCGGACGTACTGGCCCAGGCCCGCGCCTACGCGCGGGAGCGGGGCCTGGCCGACGTCATCGACTTCGCCACGGCGGACGTCCACGCCCTCGACTTCCCCGCCGACTCCTTCGACGTGGTCCACGCCCACCAGGTACTGCAACACGTCGGCGATCCGGTACGGGCGCTGCGCGAGATGCGCCGGGTGTGCCGGCCGGGCGGGATCGTGGCCGTACGGGACGCCGACTACGCGGCGATGACCTGGTACCCGGCGACGCCGGGCCTGGAGGAGTGGCTCGCCCTCTACCGCCGGGTCGCGCGCGCGAACGGCGGCGAACCGGACGCCGGGCG
Source organism: Streptomyces sp. NPDC003042 (assembly GCF_053591315.1). NCBI lineage: Bacteria > Bacillati > Actinomycetota > Actinomycetes > Kitasatosporales > Streptomycetaceae > Streptomyces > Streptomyces sp. NPDC003042. Next base: position 26,407 of record NZ_JBSFTP010000080.1, on the reverse strand, counting down.
CCACCTGCTGTCGTGGGCCCGGGCGGCGGGCTTCACCGAGATCCGCGCGTCCGCGACGGCCTGGTGCTACGCCACCCCTGAGGAAGTCGCCTGGTGGTCCTCCCTCTGGGCGGACCGTACGACGGCCTCCGCGTACGCGACCATCGCCACGGACGGCGGCCACGCCACCCCGGCCGACCTGACCGCCGCGGCCCACGCCTGGCACGCCTGGGGCACATCTCCGGACGCCTGGTTCTCGGTCCTGAACGCCGAACTCCTCTGCCGAGCGTGACGTGTCCCCCCACCCCCGCCGCCGCTCCGCCCACGGCGCGGGCGTGCGCCGCCGGGCGCGGCCGGGCGAGCTGCTGGGCGGGCACAGCATGAAGACCCGCGCGGGCAGCCGTACGAAGGCGGTGGGGGTGGCCTCGTCGAAGTGCCGCACCAGCGGGTCGGTGATGGCACGCAGCGAGCGCACCATCGGCGGCGGGCCAGGTAGCCGCCGCGCCGGGGCGTGTCTGTCCAGCAGCGCGGCTCCACCAACGCGGGCACGGTCGGCATCGCCGTCTCGGCGAGGGGTCCGGGCCGAGGGGTGGCGGTGGCCGTCGAGCACGTAGCCGTCGCCGTCCGGCCGCAGACCAGCGCGGCCCACCTCGCCGAGTGCGCTGGATCATGGGGAGTACTTTCGTTTCGCAAGGTGTTCGCACCCGGTGGGGCGTGTCCCATTGGACCCCGGTCAGGCGCCGCCCGCTCCACAGATCTGCTCGGACACGTCCTGGCCGAGCGGTCGCATCCGGAAGTCGTACGCCGCCGGCAGCGGTTGGTCCGTCAGCGCGGCCCACACCTGCGACAGCACCTCCTCCCCCTCCCGCAGATCGGCCAGCTCGAAGCCCTCCTCGAAGATCCGCCGGGCGGCGCCCACATGCCCTTCCGCCGCCAACAACCGCGCGGCGAGCAGCCGGAACCGCCCCTGCTCGCGCAGCACCGGACGGAGCCCGTCCCAGACCGCCCGGGCGCCGGCCGCCCGCCCGGCGGCGAGCAGCGCGGTCATCGCCTCGCGTCCCAGCGCGGACTCGGCGGCCGTCCAGGCCTCACCGCCACGGCTCTCCTCGGACAAGTCCGCGAAGGCCTCCGCGTACCGCTCGGCGGCCCGCGCCGCGTCACCGGCCAGGGTGTCGGCCACCGCCAGGCAGCGCAGCAGCGGCCACCGCGAGGGGGCCAGCGCCAGGCCGCGCTCCCAGCTGCGTACGGCCTGTGCGACGTCACCGGCATGCCACTGGGCCACACCCAGGTGGTACTCGGTCAGCGGGTCCGCCGGGGCCGTCTCCAGCATGTCCCGCCAGTGCGCGGCGACCAACGCGGACCCCGGCGGGGTCGTCTTCGGCGGCTTGGGGAAGACGCCGGTCCGCCACAGCTCCAGCCACGGCGCCTGGGCCTCGCCGAGGGTGGATTCCTCGAACGGGGTGCCCGGCAGCTCGAAGCCGCGGCACAACACCTCCAGCGCGCCCCATCCGGCGCCCATGGCCAGCCGCTCCCCCGGCTCGGTGTCGGCGCACCCGCGCCACGCCTCGTACGCCGCTTCGAGCACCCCGGCCGGCAGCGCGGCGTCCAGTGCCGCCGAGGCCGCGCCGCGGGCCGCCGTCCAGTCGGCGCCGTGCACCGTCGAGGGTTCCGCGGCGAGCGGGCCGTACGCCTCCAGCCAGCTGAACTCCGCCCCGCCCTCCAGCCGTACGTGCTCCAGCTGGGTCCGGGCCAGCCCGGCCTGGATCTCGGCGTAGCCGCCCGTGCCGGACTCGGTCAGCCATTCCTGCCAGCGCCGGCCGCCGGCGCCCGCGCCCCATACGAACAGCTTGCGCCCGCGCAGCCGCGCCGTGGAGGTCTGCACGAGCCCCTGTCCGGCGGCGTCGAGGGAGGCGATCCAGGGCCGGACGCCGTCCTGGACCTCGTAGAAGAAGTCGGCCGGGTAGTCGCTGCGCAGGGGGTACGTGCGGTCCGCGCCCTGCCACTGCGGTACCGGGACACGGCGCAGGGAGCGCTCGTACCCGAAGTGCCAGGCCTCGTCGGCCGGGGCGAGCACCCGTGTGCCCGCGTCCTCGGGGACGGCGGTGTTGGACCACCAGTACACGGGGGCGGGCCGCTCGTGCGGGTTGCGGACGCGGACGCCGACGTAGAGGAAGTCCGAGTCCTCGGGCAGCCACAGGTCCACCTGGAACGGGAGGTCGCGCAGCCGCTCCCACTCCCACAGCCGCACCATCACGCCGCCGTCGGGCCCGGGAACGAGCGCGGCGTGCAATGGCATACACGACAGTGCAGTGTGACCGGTGGCACCGATGTTCCACTCGATGCCACCGGAGAACCAGGCGCCGTTGAGCGCGAAGGCGGTCGGCTGGAACACCGGGTTGCGGTAGAGCAGTTCACGCCCGGTCGGCAGGTGCACGAGCGAGTGGATCCGCCCGCCGAGTCCGGGCAGGACGGTGACCCGCAGCCGCCCGTTGTCGATGACGATCGACTCGAACTCCCGCTCCGCGCGCTCCCGTCCGTACCCGTCACGGATGGGGACCGGCAGCAGCGAGCGCAGCGGCTCGTACCCGATCTGCCGTGCCATGTCACGCGGCAGATTGTCACGTGACCGGTCATCCAGTACGTGCACCCCGGCGGGTGCGCGCAGGGCCGGCAGGGGGTTGTCGGGACCCAACGCGGCCGCGGGAAGGGTCAGTGAAGCGCGCAGAACGGTGGTGGCCATCCCTAATCTTCGCAGGGAATCCCGGGCTTCAGGCCGGACGGGAATGCGACGGGGACCAGAAGGCGGAGCCTGTCCCGATCCGCTTAATGCGACCGGTGTACTCGGCTCGCAGGTATCGGGATGAGACGCCCTTGAGGGAGTTGACCAGCTTGGAGAGCTGTACTTTCGGCGGGTAGTGCAAGAGCAGGTGCACGTGGTCCTCTTCGCCGTTGAACTCGCGCAGCTCGGCCTCGAAGGATTGACAGACGTCTCGCGTGATCTCTTCGCAGCGCGACAGCATCTCGTCGTTGAAGACGCCGTGCCGGTACTTGGTGACGAATACCAAATGCACGTGCAGGTTGTGGATGACGTGGTTTCCCCTATGGACATCCGGATCCGTTTCCCAGCGGGGTTTACATCCGCCAACGGTAGTCTGATCCACGGATTCGACCGAAGGGGGTGGGCTGGATGATCCGTGCGTACAAGTTTCTCTTGCGGCCCACCGTGGGCCAGGCGATCGCGCTCGGCGAGATGCTGCGGGATCACTGCTCCCTCTACAACGGTGCGCTGCAGGAACGCCGTGACGCCTACCGGCACTCCTCGAAGACGAGCATCAAGTACGGGATGCAGTCCGGGCAGCTCAAGGAGATCCGGGCGTTCGACCTGGAGCGTCAGGGCCGCTGGTCATTCAGCTCGCAGCAGGCCACGCTCCGCCGCCTGGACAAGGCGTTCGCCGCGTTCTTCCGCAGGGTGAAGGCCGGGGACAAGCCCGGTTACCCGCGCTTTCGCGGCGTGAACTGGTTCGACACGGTGGACTTTCCCAAGGACGGCGATGGCTGCCGCTGGAACAGCACCCCGCACGAGACGGTGACCAGAGTGCGTTTCCAGGGTGTCGGGCACGTCAAGGTCAACCAGCACCGCGCGGTCCTCGGCAAGGTCAAGACCGTCAGTGTCAAGCGCGAGGGCAAGCGCTGGTATGTGGTGCTGACCGCCGAGCAGGACCAGCCCGAACCGCTCCCCGCGACCGGCAGTACGGTCGGCATCGACCTCGGCATCGCCTCGTTTCTCACCACTTCCAACGGCGTGCATGTGGAGAACCCGCGCCACGCCCGCAGGTCCGCCGCGAGGCTTGAAGCAGCGCAGCGGGTGCTGAGTCGCTTCCCGCGCCGCAAGGCCAAGGACCGCACCAAGAATCACCAGCGGGCCGTGGAGAAGGTTGCGGCCCTGCACGGCAAGGTGCGGCGCCAACGGCTCGACCACGCACACAAGACCGCGCTCGGCCTGGTCCGCGAGCACGACTTCATCGCGCACGAAGACCTCAAGATCCGCAACATGAGCAAGGCCCCCGCAGCCAAGCCCGACCCCGGGATGCCCGGCAGCTTCCTGCCCAACGGGGCAGCGGCCAAAGCGGGCCTCAACCGTTCAGTCGCTGATGCCGGATGGGGGGTGTTCCTCGCGATCCTGAACGCAAAGGCTGAGAGTGCCGGGCGGGAAGTGAGGGCCGTGGACCCCCGCAACACCTCCCGGCGGTGTCCCGAATGCGGGCACATCGCCAAGGAGAACCGGCCCACACAGGAGAAGTTCCACTGCCAGGCGTGCGGCCACACCGCGCACGCCGACACAGTCGGAGCACTCAACGTTCTACGGGCCGGGCTGGTCCGTCGCGAAGCCCAACCGGCATAGCGAGAAGCCCCGTCCTTCAGGGCGGGGAGGAGTCACCTTGTAGACCCCCGGGACGACGGTGCCGGGCGCGGGCGGCCGAAGACCCAGGTTGGAGGGGGCGTCGAGGAGTACGAGGGTTCGCATGCCCTCATCCTGTGCGATGCGCGCTCCTCGGGGCCCGCCTTTCGGTCATCGGGCGCGGGGGTCATCGGGCGCAGTGCTCACTCCGGCTCGGTCGCCGTCACGGCCCAGCGTTCGTGGTCCCGCCAGGCGCCGTCCACGTACAGGAAGTCGGGCGAGAACCCCTCCAGCCGGAAGCCGCGCCCTCTGACCAGGGCGATCGAGGCGGTGTTGCCCGGTTGGATGTTCGCCTCCAGGCGGTGCAGCCCGAGGCCGTGCTCGGCCACCGGGGCGAAGGCGTGGGCGACGACCAGGTCGAGTGCCTCGCGGAACAGGCCGCGCCCGGCGGCGTGCGCGAAGGCCCCGTAGCCGAGTGCTCCGCACTGGAAGGCGCCGCGGACGATGTTGTTGATGTTGACGAACCCGGCGATGGCACCGGTGGCGAGCTCGCAGACGAGGAAGCCGGCGCGGGCGTCGCCCTCGGTCAGCCCCGCCGCGTAGGACTCGTACTCCTCGACGGTGTCCGGCGGGAACAGCCACGGGCGGTGCAGCTGCCGGCTCTCGCGCACGCGGGTGGTGAACTCGGTCGCGTCGGCGAGCCGGAAGGGGCGCAGACCTACGTGGGCGCCCTCGCGGAGGTAGGGGAAAAAGGTCACCGGCCCAGGTTACGTGTATGGCACCATCACCGGGTGATCACGGATAACGCCCACATGACCCTGCGCCAGGCGGTACTGAACAACGCCCATTGGTGCCACGCCGTCTGTCTGGCCCACGGGCTGAGGGGCGGCTTCGAGGAAGGGCTGTGGCTCAGCACCGGCCGGACCCCGCCGCTGTATCCCGATGCTGTGACTCTGGATGGGGGCATGAGCGCGGAAGGCGTGCTCCCGCGGATCGACACGGACAGCCCCGGCGGCTCGGTGAAGGACAGCTTCGCCGATCTGGACCTGGCCCGGGACGGCTTCGAGGTGCTGTTCGACGCCCAGTGGATCCACCGTCCGGCCGGCGCCGAGACTCCTGCCGCCCCACCGGCCGGCCTCGAGTGGTCCGCGGTCACCACCGCCGAGGAGCTGGAGGCCTGGGAGGCGGCCTGGGACGGTGAGGAGAGCACGGGTCTGTTCCGCCCGTCCCTGCTGACCGAGGACATCGCCTTCCTCGCGGGTCGCACGGACGGCCGCGTCGTCGCCGGGGCCATCGCGAACCGGCATGCCGACGTCGTCGGCCTGTCCAACCTGTTCGCGCATGACGACGCCCGAGTCGACGCCGTCTGGGCGGGCGCGCTGACCGGGATCGCCGCCATCTGGCCGGACCTGGACGTCGTCGGCTACGAGTCCGGGGACGACCTGGACACCGCCCTGCGGCACGGCTTCACCGCGATCGGACCGCTGCGGGTCTGGCTGCGCACCGCCTGACTCAGGTTCCGAGCTCCAGCCGGGGGACGTCTTTGCGTTCGATCCCGAACACCTGGGCGTACAGGGAGAGTTCGGCCTCCAGGGCACGCACCATGGTCTGCGCCCGCCGGAAGCCGTGGCCCTCGCCCTCGAAGGTGAGGTACGCGTGCGGCACGGTGCGGCCGCGCAGGGCGGCCAGGAGGCGTTCAGCCTGCGCGGGCGGGCAGACCGGGTCGTCCAAGCCCTGGAGCAGGAGGAAGGGGGCGGTGATCCGGTCGGCGCGGGACACGGGGGAACGTTCACGGCACCGCAGGGCCAGGGTCTGCGGGGGTCCGGCGAGGCTGTCGGTGTAGTGCGACTCCAGGTCGTGGGTCTCGGCCGCGAAGCTGCGCAGTTCCAGCACCGGGTAGATGATCGCCGCGCAGGCGTACAGGTCGGTGGCGGCCAGGGAGGCAGCCGCCGTCCAACCGCCCGCGCTGGCGCCCCGGACGGCGAGCCGGTGCGGGTCGGCGGTGCCCTCGGCGGCCAGTGCCCCGGCCACGGCCGCGCAGTCCTCGACGTCGACCACGCCCCACTGCTCGCGCAGCCGCTCCCGGTAGGCGCGGCCGTAGCCGGTGGAGCCGCCGTAGTTCACCTCGACCACACCGATACCGCGTGAGGTGAAATATGCGATGTGAAGGTCCAGTACGGGCGGCACATGGTCCGTAGGACCACCGTGCGCCCACACCACGTACGGGGCCAGCTCGTCGGCTGGCGCCCGCCGGGCCGGGTGGTGCGGCGGATAGACGTGGGCGTGGATCTCCCGGTCGCCGGGGCCGAAGAAGGTCCTGCTCAGCGGTTCCGGATAGTACGCGGGATCCACCGGGTCCACGGCCCGGGAGCCGACCACCCGGGCGTGCCCCGTCGCCGTGTCCAGTTCCACGACCTCGTACCCGCTGCGCGGGCTGGCGGCGACCCCGTAGACCCGGGTGCCGCTGACGGCCAGGGTCGGCTGCCAGGTGGTCCACGGCCCGGCGGCGTCCACCAGGCCGCCGCTGTCCGGGTCGAGTACGCCGAGCATCGAGGAACCCTGGCCGTGCAGAACGGCGACCAGCCCTTCCGGCAGCGGGGCCAGCCAGCACAGCCCCGGCTTCCACAGCGCGCCGCCGAACTCCTCTTCCCGGGGGCACACGTTGACCGCTTCGCCCGTCTCCGGGTCCACCCGGTACGGGTTCCACCAGCCGTTGCGGTCGCTCACCGCGAGGAGCGCCCCGTCGGCCGCCCACGCCACCTGGGCCACCGCCTCGTCGGGCCCGCCGAGCACGGTGCGGGGCGCGCCGAGCGTCCCGTCGGGGGCCACCTCGGCCAGTTGCAGCTCGGTGCCGTCCCAGGGCATCCGGGGGTGGTCCCACACCAGCCAGGCCGCGCGCCGCCCGTCGGGGGACAGTCGTGGTCCGGTACGGAAGCGGTGCCGGTCGTCGGTCAACTCCCGTACGGCGGCGCGGTTCCCGGCGGCCGACCCGTCCAGCGGTACGGCGGCCGCGACGCGGCGTACGTCGGTGGGCGCGGGACCGGTGAACTCCTCCATCACACACCACACTGCACCGTCACGCAGCACGGGATCGGCCCAGCGCAGGCCGCCGCCGACCTCGGAGAGGGGGGTGAGGGGCCGGGGCCCCGGGCTGCCGGGCGCGTCCGGCTCGTACGCGTACAGCCGCTGGTCGGCGTGGTGGACGAACACCAACAACGGTCCCGAACCCGGCCGTTGGGCCCCGACCCAGGGCTGTCCCCCGTACTCGGTGAGCCGGCTGCGCACGTTCCACGGCGCGGGCAGCACCGAGCGCGGCTCGCTCCCGTCGGCAGTCCGGCGTACGAGGGTCCGGCGCCCGTCCTCCTCGGGCCGGGGCTCGGTCCACCACACCTCGGCCCCGACCGTGCCCACGTACTCGGGCCGCCCGTCGAGGGAGGCGGCGAGCGCGGCGTCGATCGGCGAGGGCCAGCTGCCGTAGGGCTCGTCCGTGGCGGGCGCCGCCCTCACCGGGTCCCCCTCACAGCGCCCGCAGCGCGCGGTCGAGGACGCGGACGCCGAAGTGCAGGGCGTCGACGGGGACCCGCTCGTCCACGCCGTGGAAGAGGGACCAGTAGTCGAAGCCGGGCGGCAGCTGGAGCGGGGAGAAGCCGTAGCCGGTGATGCCGAGCCGGGAGAACTGCTTGGCGTCGGTCCCGCCCGCCATGCAGAACGGCACCACGTGCCCGTCGGGGTCGAAGTGCTCGACGGACTCGCGCAGGATCCCGTACGTGCGCCCGTCGACGGGGGCTTCGAGGGCCACCTCGCGGTGGTGGAACTCCCAGTGCACGTCGGGGCCGGTCAGCGCGTCGAGCGTGGCGGTGAACTCCGCCTCGCCGCCGGGCAGCATCCGCCCGTCGACGTAGGCGGTGGCGTGCCCGGGGATGACGTTCAGCTTGTAGCCGGCGTTCAGCATCGTCGGGTTGGCGCTGTTGCGGACGGTCGCCTCCACCAGGGTGGCGGCCGGGCCGAGCTTGCCGAGGACGGCGTCGAGGTCGAAGCTGCGGGCGCGCGGGTCCACCGACAGGCCCTGGAGGGCGGCGAGTTCGGTGATGCAGGCGGTGGTGGTGTCGGTCAGGCGCACCGGCCACTCGTACGCGCCGATCCGCGCCACGGCGGCGGCGAGCCGGCTGACGGCATTGGCCCGGTTCGGCTTGGATCCGTGACCGGCGGTGCCGTGTGCGGTCAACTTCAGCCAGGCGGTGCCGCGTTCACCGGCGGCGATCGGATAGAGGGCCTGGCCGGGTCGGGTGTGCACGGTGAAGGCCCCGGACTCGCCGAGGCCCTCCGTACAGCCCTCGAAGAGACCGGGGTGGTGGTCGGCGAGGAAGCCGGCCCCGTCGATCGCGCTGTCCTCCTCGTCGGCGGTGTACGCGATCACGATGTCGCGGCGCGGCTTCACGCCCGCCCGTGCCCAGGACCGTACGACGGCCAGCACCATCGCGTCCGTGTTCTTCATGTCGACCGCCCCGCGGCCCCAGACCACCCCGTCCCGGACCTCTCCGGAGAAGGGGTCCACGCTCCAGTCGGCGGCCTCGGCCGGGACCACGTCGAGGTGGCCGTGGACGAGGAGGGCCTCGGCCGTCGGGTCGGTGCCCTCGATCCGGGCCACCACATTGGTGCGGCCCGGGGTGCGCTCCAGCAGGACGGGCTCAAGCCCGGCGCCGGCCAGCCGCTCGGCGACGTACTCGGCGGCGGGCCGCTCGCGGCAGTCGCCGCCGCCGCGGTTGCTGGTGTCGATCCGGATCAGTCCGGAGGTGAACTCGACGACCTCGTCGAAGGCCGTCCCGTCCGGTCCGGCGGTGCGGGCGGGGGCGTCGACCACCCCGTACATGTCGGCCGTCTCAGCCATATTGCTCCTCCACAGCCGCCGAGACGACCGTCGTGACCGCCTTGAAGGTCCGGATCCCCTCGTACATCGTTCCGCTCGTGTACGCGACCCTGCGCTCTCCCGACCGCTCCACTCCGGGGATCACGGTGGCGGCCAGCGACAGGTGCTCGGCGTCGAACTCCACCTCCACCGCGAAGGGGCCGCCCCGTACCGGCTCGTGACGGACCGCCAGCGCGGTGGCCTTCGTGGCCGCGGCCCGGATGTCGGCGGCGGTACGGGCGGGGGTGCGACACACCGCCGCGTAACGTGACACGTGATCCTTCACTGCCACCGTGAGCGCGTCCGGGGCGTAGCCGCCCGCGTCGAGGCAGGTCAGGTCGTCGCCGGTAACCAGGACCACGGGAACCCCGTACTCGGCGACGACGTGCGCGTTCAGCAGTCCCTCGCTCGCGCGCAGGCCGTTCAGCCAGACACCGGTGATGGAGTTGGCGAGGTAGGTGTGGGCGAGGACGCCCTCGGCTCCGGCGCCCGTGTGATAGCCGACGAACGCGACGCCGTCGACATCGCCGTACTGGACGCCCTCGACCATGGAGAGCGACTTGTGCCGTCCGGTGAGCATCTCGGCCCGCTCGTCGAGCCGCTCCAGCAGCAGGTTGCGCATCGTGGAGTGGGCCTCGTTGATGAGGACCTGGCCGGCGCCGCCGTCGTAGAAGCCGAGCACGGCGGCGTTCACGTCGGAGGTGAACATCGACCGGCAGCGCTCCCACTGGGACGCTCCCGGCAGCACGTCCTCGGGCCAGGTGACGCCGGTGGCGCCTTCCATGTCGGCGGAGACGAGGATCTTCATCGGGCCCCCGGTGGGTCGGGTCGCAGAAGCCCCACCCTAACCGCCGGGCCGCCTCCCGGCCCGGGGGCCACGCCCGGGTTCGCGGCACGGTGCCCGGCGTGCCCGGCGGCTCACCGCCGCCGGGAACTCCACCCGAACCGGTGAGCCGCCCCCAGCGCGCCGCTCACAGCGCGCCGCTCACAGCGCACCGCCGGGCAACCGCCGCGCTCAGGCCTCGACTTCCTGCGCCAGGTTGGCCAGCAGGGTGTCGTAGATGCGGCCGAGGCCCTTGGGGGCGAAGGTGCGCTCGAAGAAGCCGCCGATGCCGCCCGCGCCGTCCCACACCGTGCTGACGACGGCCTTGGACTTGCCCTCGCCCGCCGGGGTCACGGTCCAGGTGGTGACCATGGAGGAGTTGCGGTCCTTCTCCACCAGCTGGCCGTCCGTGGGCTCGGTGACCTCCAGCAGGCAGTCCCGTACGCGCTTGCTGGTGGCCTGGAGCTTCCAGTGGACCAGGGTGCCCTCGCCGTCGCCGCCCTCGCGCACCTCGTACTCGCTGAAGTGCTCGGGGAGCAGCTTGCCCCGGGTGCCGGTGTAGTCCGCCAGCGCGTCGAACACGGTCTCCGCGTCGGCCCCGATGATGCGCTCCGTGGTGGCCTCGACCTGCGCCATACCTGTTCCTCCAGCAGTTGTGATCGCTCGTCGCCGCAAGCCAACCACCTCAGGCCCGGGCACCCAAATCACGGAGCCACCGCCGCACGATCATGGGAACGTTTGTTCTATTCTCGGGCCGAGCCTACCGAAAGAAGGCGTCATGCGCTGGGACCATCTGACCGACGACCCGACGGCCGACCGGACCGACGACCCGACCCGCGACCCGACGGCCGACGCCGAGAGCCGCGGCGGAACCGCGAGCGACAACGGGGCCGGTAACGGAGCCGGGAAGCGGACCCTCGCGCTCTTCGCGGCGGACTCCGTCGTCACCCGCACCTTCGACACCCCCGAATTCCGCGGGATCACCTTCCACGAGGTGCGCGCCCGCTCGATCGTCAACCGCGTACCCGGGGCCTCGCGCATGCCGTTCGAGTGGACCGTCAACCCCTACAGAGGGTGCAGTCACGCCTGTGTCTACTGCTTTGCCCGCAAGACCCACAGCTACCTCGACCTCGACACCGGCCTCGGCTTCGACTCCCAGATCGTCGTCAAGGTCAACGCCCCCGAGCTGCTGCGCCGCGAGCTGGCCTCGCGCCGCTGGACGGGCGCGCACATCGCCATGGGCACCAATGTCGACTGCTACCAGCGCGCGGAGGGCCGCTACCGGCTGATGCCGGGGATCATCGAGGCGCTGCGCGAGCGCGCCAACCCCTTCTCGATCCTCACCAAGGGCACCCTGATCCTGCGCGACCTGCCCCTCCTGCGGCAGGCCGCCGAGGTCACCGAGGTCGGCATCAGCGTCTCCGTGGGCTTCACCGACACCGCCCTGTGGCGGACCGTCGAACCGGGCACCCCCTCCCCCGCCGCCCGGCTGGCCGCCGTACGGGCCCTCAGCGACGCCGGTATCGAGTGCGGGGTCCTGATGGCCCCCGTCGTGCCCTTCCTCGGCGACGCCCCGGAGCAGCTGCGGGCGACCGTGAGCGCCATCGCCGAGTCCGGCGCGACCTCCGTGACACCCCTGGTACTCCATCTGCGGCCCGGGGCGCGCGAGTGGTTCACGGCCTGGCTGCGCGAGCATCACCCCCGCCTGGTCGAACGCTACGAACGGATGTACGCGGGCGGGTCGTACGCGCCCACCTGGTACCAGCGGCAGATCACCCGCCAAGTCCACGAGCTGGCGGCCGAATTCGGCATCGGACCGTCCCGGCGCGCCGCGGCCCGCGGCGACGACCGGGGCGGTCCGCCGGAGCGGCCGGCCGAGGCCGCGGCCGCCGGGCCGACCCAGCTCACGCTCCTCTGAGCGACGGCTCCGACCGCCACCGCCTCCGCAGGAGTCATCACATCGGGCCAATGGACGGCCCAATCCCGCTTTCCGGCTGCGGTTTCCGGGACGATTCCGCCCAGAACCCTCGGCTGGGAGGCCCCATGCTGCACCCGTTGAAGCTGTACCCGTTGAAGAAGGGCGGCCCGCTGAAGAAGCGCGCCGCCGTCCTGCTGTCCCTCTCCACCCTCGCCGCCGCCCTCGCGAGCCCGGTGACCGCCGCGCCCACCCGGGCGCCGGCCCCCGCCCCGGCCGCCGCCGCCGCGGCCCTGCGCTGGACGGCGTGCGCGACACCCCGCCACCCGACCCTCCAGTGCGCCTCCCTCCCGGTCCCCCTCGACCACGACCGGCCCGCCGGGCGGCAGATCTCCCTCTCCCTGACCCGGGTCCCGCACACCGCCGCCACCTCCCAGGGGCCGCTGCTGGTCAACCCCGGCGGCCCGGGCGGCAGCGGGCGCGCCCTGGCCGGGTACGTCGCCTCCGCACTGCCCAAGGACGTCGCCGCCCAGTACGACGTGATCGGCTTCGACCCCCGGGGCGTCGGCCAGAGCGAGCCGGCCCTGGACTGCGGGGCCGGCCACTTCAAGCCCGTCCGGCCGGACTCCGTACCCCGGGACGCCGCGACCGAGCGGGCCAACCTGGAGCGGGTCCGGTCCTTCGCCGTGTCCTGCCAGTCCCGGCACGCGGACCTGCTCCCGTACATCGACACCGTCTCGGCCGCCCGCGACCTGGAGCTGCTGCGCACGGCGCTGGGCGCGGAGCGGATCAGCTACTTCGGCTACTCCTACGGGACCTACCTGGGCGCGGTGTACGCCAAGCTCCACCCGGGCCGGGTGCACCGCCTCGTGCTGGACTCCGTGGTCGACCCGAGCGGGGTCTGGTACGAGGACAACCTCGCGCAGGACCAGGCCTTCGACGCCCGCCACAAGGCGTTCCTGGCCTGGGTGGCCCGGTACGACACCACCTACCACCTGGGCACCGATCCGGCGGTGGTCGAGCGGCGCTGGTACGAGATGCGCGACGCCCTGCGCCAGAGCCCGGCGGGGGGCAAGGTGGGCGCCGCCGAGCTGGAGGACACGTACATGCCGGGCGGCTACTACAACGGCTACTGGCCGCACCTCGCCGAGGCCTTCGCCGCGTACACGGTCACCAAGGACCCGAAGCCGCTGGTGGCGGCGTACGACAGGTTGGGCGCGGCGCAGCCCTCGGCGGGCAACAGCTACAGCGTGTACACGGCCGTGCAGTGCCGGGACTCGGCCTGGCCGAAGGACTGGAACGCGTGGCGCGCCGACATGTGGCGTACGCACGCCAAGGCGCCCTTCATGACCTGGAACAACGCCTGGTACAACGCGCCGTGCCTGTTCTGGCCGACCGCGTCGCTCAAGGCCCCGGACGTGACGAACTCCGCGCTTCCGCCGGCGCTGCTGTTCCAGGCGACGGAGGACGCGGCGACGCCGTTCGGCGGCGCGGTGAGCATGCGGGAGAAGCTGTCGGGCGCGGCGCTGGTGGTGGAGCAGGGCGGCGGCAACCACGGGATCGCGCTGAGCGGCAACACGTGCCTGGACGAGAAGCTCGCCGCGTACCTGAGGACGGGTCAGGCCGCGGACGCGTCCTGCCCGGCCCGGCCGGCCCCGACGCCGGGCACGGCGACCCGCGCGATGCCGTCCTCGGCGGGCGGCGCGGCCCTGCACGGCCTGCTGGGCTTCCGGAGCTGATGCCGGGCGAGGCAAGATCATGCCCATGACCACCACACCGGCACACGCCGGCCACCTCACCCGTGTCACCGCCCCCGAGGGCGTCAGCCCCGGCACCGGATACAGCCACGTCGTCTGGGGCACCGGACGCTTCGTCGCGGTCTCGGGGCAGTGCGCCTTCGACGAGAAGGGCGAGGTGGTCGGCGTGGGCGACGCCGCCGCGCAGGCCCGGCAGGTCTTCGACAACCTGCGCCGGTGCCTGGCCGCGGCGGGGGCGGGCTTCGAGGACGTCGTGAAGCTGACCTACTTCGTCACGGACGTGGCCCACCTCCCGGCGGTACGGGCGGCCCGTGACGAGGCGATCGCTCCTGACCACCTGCCGGCCTCCTCGGCGGTCCAGGTGGCGGCCCTCGTCCGGCCGGAACTCCTGCTGGAGGTAGAGGCCTTCGCGATCGTCCCGGTGGCCCCCTAGTGCTGCGACCGGCAAGGACGCCCGGCAAACCCTTCCGGGCACAGCACTAGTAAGCCAACCGCCCCAGCGCGTCGGTCGCCGCCACCGCCAGCCGGGGGTGCGACTGGGCGCGGACGAGCACGTCACGGGACCGGGGGTCGGCGAGCGCCCCGAGCCCCTCGACGCAGGCCAGGGCCACCCGCCAGTACGGATCGTGCGGCGCGAGCAGCCGCGACAGGGTGGAGATCAGGGCCGGGGCCGACTCGGGGGCCCGCAGTGCGGTCAGCAGCCGGACCGGGTGCAGGGCGTACGCCGTGCGCAGGGAGTTCGTCGCCAGGGCGGCCGCCGCGCGGGCGGTGCGCGGGTCCCCCAACACGGCCAGCGCCTGGGCGGCGGCCTCGCAGCGCGGCGGGTCCCGGTGGTTGAGCAGGAGCACCAGGGCCTCGAAGGCACGCGGGTCCCCCGCGAGGCCCAGCCGGTACGCGGCCAGTTCGCGGGCCCACAGGGGCCGGCCCGGCGCCGTCAGGGAGGCGGCCAGGGTGTCGGGGTCCGCGGCGAGCAGCGTCCCGTACTCGGGCGATCCGGTCGACTCCACCCGCAGGCGCTCCAGCACGTCGTTCACCCGGCCACCCTAGGGGGACGCGGCCCTCGGCATGCCGGGTTCCCGCAGACCCGGTGTGCGGGTGGACCCGGACCCGAACACCCATGGATGATCGATGATCGATGATCGGTACATTTGGGCGGTACAGGTCACATCTCCCCACTCTGGCGGACCAGTTACCGACGGGTTACTGTCGCTCCAACACGTACGAGGACGGCCTGGTGACGCAGCCCCCCTCGTACCAGTCGGTTCCGCACAACTCCGCACGACCACGGCGTGACCCCGGGACAGGGTTGCGCCGCTTCCGCCCCACGGGCTTCTTCCGCACGGCTTTCCGTTCGGCATCCGCGTGCGCTGTGCGCCGCGCGCACCCTCAGTCGTCACCCTCTTCCACTGGAGTCCCGCGATGGACCGTCCGTCCACGTCCAGTCAGTCCACCCTCCAGACCATCGCCGTCGTCGGCCTCGGCACGATGGGCACCGGCATCGCCGAGGTCCTCGCCCGCGCCGGCCGTGAGGTCATCGGCATCGACGTCAGCGAGGCCGCCGCCCGCCGGGCCGCCGCGGCCCTCGCGTCCGCCACGGCCCGATCCGTGGCCAAGGAGCGGCTCACCGAGCAGGAGCGCGAGGGCGTCCTCGCCCGCTTCCGCACCTTCACGGACCTCGGCGCCGCGGCCGACGCCGACCTCGTCATCGAGGTCGTCCCGGAGGACTACGACCTCAAGCACCGGCTCTTCGACGAGCTCGACGCGATCGTCCGGCCCGGCACCATCCTGGCCACCGGCACCAACGCCCTCTCCGTGACCCGGCTCGCCGCCGAGTCCCGCCACCCGGAGCGCGTGCTGGGCCTGCACTTCTTCAACCCGGCTCCCGCGATGAAGCTCGTCGAGATCGTCTCGTGCGTGCTCACCGCCCCGCCCGCCGTCGAGGCCGTCACCGAGCTGGCCCGCGCGCTCGGCAAGCAGCCCGTCGCGGTCGGCGACCGCCCCGGTTTCGTCGCCGACGGGCTCCTCTTCGGCTACCTCAACCAGGCCGCCGCCATGTACGAGGCCAAGTACGCCTCCCGCGAGGACATCGACGCGGCGATGCGGCTCGGCTGCGGCCTGCCGATGGGCCCGCTGGCCCTGCTCGACCTGATCGGCGTGGACACCGCGCGCACCGTGTTGGAGGCCATGTACGCCTCCTCCGGCGACCGGCTGCACGCCCCGACCCCGATCCTCGGCCACCTCGCCGAGGCCGGTCTGACCGGACAGAAGTCCGGCCGCGGCTTCTACACGTACGAGACTCCGGGCAGCTCGGTGATCGTCCGCGACCTCCAGACCCCGCCGGACGGCTCCCTGCTCGGTACGGGTCGCCCCGTCACCTCGGTCGGCGTGGCCGGCTCCGGGACCATGGCGAGCGGGATCGCCCAGGTCTTCGCGCAGGCGGGCTACGCCGTGGTGCTGGCGGCCCGCAGCCAGGAGAAGGCCGAGGCCGCGAAGGCCGCGATCGGGAAGTCCTTGGGCCGTGCGGTGTCCAAGGGCCGACTGACCGAGCAGGCGGCGGCGCAGACCCTGGAGCGGATCACCCCGGCCGGTTCGCTCGACGCCTTCGCCGAGGTGGATCTGGCCGTGGAGGCCGTCGCCGAGGACCTCGCGGTCAAGCAGGAGCTGTTCGCGGGCCTGGACAAGGTCTGCAAGCCCGGCGCTGTGCTGGCCACGACCACCTCCTCCCTGCCGGTCATCGCCGTCGCCCGCGCGACCTCGCGGCCCGAGGACGTGATCGGCATGCACTTCTTCAACCCGGCGCCGGCCATGAAGCTGGTCGAGGTGGTCCGGACCGTCCTGACGGCCGACGACGTGCACGCCACGGTCCGCGAGGTCTGCGCCAAGGTGCGCAAGCACCCGGTGGACTGCGGGGACCGCGCCGGTTTCATCGTGAACGCGCTGCTGTTCCCGTACCTGAACAACGCGATCAAGATGGTCGAGCAGCACTACGCGAGCCTCGACGACATCGACGCCGCCATGAAGCTGGGCGGCGGCTACCCGATGGGGCCCTTCGAACTGCTCGACGTGGTCGGCCTGGACGTCTCGCTGGCCATCGAGAAGGTCCTCCACAAGGAGTTCCGCGATCCGGGCCTGGCCCCCTCCCCGCTGCTGGAGCACCTGGTGGCGGCGGGCTGCCTGGGCAGGAAGACCGGCCGCGGATTCCGTGAGTACGCCCGCCGGTAAGGGGTCACCCCCCGACCGGCAGGGCCATGAGCCGGATGCGTGGGGAGGGCTGTTCGGGTCCGCCGGACCCTCACGGCGGACATACCCTCCCGAGCCGCACCGTGTGCCCGGTGCGAGCCCTCCCCCGCATCCCCCCGCCTCCCACCCCCCGCAGGCGCGCTCTCCTGCGCGAATGAAGTACTTTCGCTCTATGTCCCAGCCCGCCAAGACCACGCCCCGCACCGCCTCCGCCTCCGACGCCCCGGAGAGCGCGGCCGGCACCCGCGCGGCCGCCCAGCGGCTCAAGATGCGCCGCGAGCTCGCCGCGGCGGCCATGGAGCTGTTCGCGACCAAGGGGTACGAGGCGACGACGGTCGACGAGATCGCCGCGACGGCGGGCGTGGCGCGCCGGACGTTCTTCCGGCACTTCCGGTCGAAGGAAGAGGCGATCTTCCCCGACCACGACGACACCCTGACCCGGGCCGAGGCGGTCCTGGACGTGGCCCCGGCGCACGAGCACCCGCTGGACACGGTGTGCCGCGGGATCAAGGAAGTCATGAAGATGTACGCCGCTTCCCCGGCGGTGTCGGTGGAGCGCTACCGGCTGACCCGTGAGGTGCCGGCCCTGCGCGAGCGGGAGATCGCCTCGGTGGCCCGGTACGAACGGCTCTTCACCCGCTACCTGCTGGCCCACTTCGACGAGCAGGACCACCACGACGGCAACGACGATCCGCTGCTGGCCGAGGTGGCCGCCTCGGCGGTGGTCACCGCCCACAACCACGTGCTGCGGCGCTGGTTGCGGGCGGGCGGGCAGGGGGACGTGGAAGGCCAGCTGGACCACGCCTTCTCGATCGTGCGCAAGACGTTCGGTTCCGGGATCGGCGCCGGCCGCACGCAGGAGGCGGCGCAGGCCGCGCCGGCGGCGGTCCGTACGCAGGGCGAGGTGCTGGTCGCGGTGGCCCGTACCGACGCCCCGCTGGACGAGGTCATGCGGACCATCGAAGAGGCCCTCAAGAACACGTAGGCGACTCCCCCGGCCACTGCCGGGAGGTGCCCTCGGTCACAGCGGCCGCTCCCGTACCGGGGGCGGCCGCTTCCGTTTGTCCAGCTTGCCCCTACTCGCCGGTAACTCTGATCGATCATCGCTCATCTGCGCAGGTCAATAGGCAAATGAGAGAAAGTTTTGGCACGCGGTGCCTTGCCGGGTGACACCGCGTGCCATACGTTGAAGGCGTCCGGATGTCCCCGCGGCCCACGCCCACTCGGCACGGAACGCGCCCCGGATGCCTGCGTCACCAGGCCCCAGCACGCCCCCACCACAGGCGTCGCCCAGCACCACCGCACCCGCCGGACCGACGGCACACCCGCAGACACACGCACGCAACGCGTATTCCTCAGCGCACCCTCATCAGCGCTCAGCCGGAGGCTCTACCGTGAAGGACATCCTGGACGCGATTCAGTCGCAGGCCGCTACGGCCGCCGACTTCGCTGCCCTGCCGCTCCCCGACTCGTACCGCGCGATCACCGTGCACAAGGACGAGACCGAGATGTTCGCCGGGCTCGCGACCCGCGAGAAGGACCCGCGCAAGTCCCTGCACCTGGACCAGGTCCCGGTGCCGGAACTGGGCCCGGGCGAGGCCCTGGTGGCCGTCATGGCCTCCTCGGTCAACTACAACTCCGTGTGGACCTCGATCTTCGAGCCGGTGTCCACCTTCAGCTTCCTGGAGCGGTACGGGCGTCTGTCGGAGCTCACCAAGCGCCACGACCTGCCGTACCACGTCATCGGCTCCGACCTCGCGGGCGTCGTGCTGCGCACCGGCCCCGGCGTGAACGCCTGGAAGCCGGGCGACGAGGTCGTCGCGCACTGCCTCTCGGTCGAGCTGGAGTCCTCGGACGGCCACAACGACACGATGCTCGACCCCGAGCAGCGGATCTGGGGCTTCGAGACCAACTTCGGCGGCCTGGCGGAGATCGCTCTGGTCAAGTCCAACCAGCTGATGCCCAAGCCCGACCACCTCAGCTGGGAGGAGGCCGCCTCCCCCGGCCTGGTCAACTCCACCGCCTACCGCCAGCTGGTCTCCCGCAACGGCGCCGGCATGAAGCAGGGCGACAACGTCCTGATCTGGGGCGCCAGCGGCGGGCTCGGCTCGTACGCCACCCAGTTCGCGCTGGCCGGCGGCGCCAACCCGATCTGCGTGGTCTCCAGCCCCGAGAAGGCGGCCATCTGCCGGGCCATGGGCGCGGAGGCGGTCATCGACCGCAACGCCGAGGGCTACAAGTTCTGGAAGGACGAGCACACCCAGGACCCGAAGGAGTGGAAGCGCTTCGGCAAGCGCATCCGCGAGCTGACCGGCGGCGAGGACATCGACATCGTCTTCGAGCACCCCGGCCGCGAGACCTTCGGCGCGTCCGTCTACGTCACCCGCAAGGGCGGCACCATCACCACCTGCGCCTCGACTTCGGGCTACATGCACGAGTACGACAACCGCTACCTGTGGATGTCTCTCAAGCGCATCATCGGCTCCCACTTCGCGAACTACCGCGAGGCCTGGGAGGCCAACCGCCTGATCGCCAAGGGCAAGATCCACCCCACGCTCTCGAAGGTCTACTCCCTGGAGGAGACCGGCCAGGCCGCATACGACGTCCACCGCAACCTCCACCAGGGCAAGGTCGGCGTCCTCGCGCTGGCCCCCGAGGAGGGCCTGGGCGTCCGCGACCACGAGCTGCGCGCCACGCACCTCGACGCGATCAACTTGTTCCGTGACGCGCCAGCGGAGCGGACAAATTCAGCCAGCCGCAACGTCTGAATCGTCTGAGACCGTTCAAAGGCCAAAGGGACAGCCTGAGATGACAGAGCGCCAGAAAGACCGTCCGTGGCTCATGCGGACGTACGCCGGCCACTCCACGGCCGAGGCGTCCAACGAGCTGTACCGCCGCAACCTCGCCAAGGGCCAGACCGGCCTGTCGGTCGCCTTCGACCTGCCGACGCAGACGGGCTACGACCCGGACCACATCCTCGCCCGCGGCGAAGTGGGCCGGGTCGGCGTCCCGGTCTCCCATCTGGGCGACATGCGGCGGCTGTTCCAGGACATCCCCCTGGAGCAGATGAACACCTCGATGACGATCAACGCCACCGCCATGTGGCTGCTGGCGCTCTACCAGGTGGCCGCCGAGGAGCAGGGCGCGGACGTATCCCTGCTCCAGGGCACCACCCAGAACGACATCGTCAAGGAGTACCTCTCGCGCGGGACGCACGTCTTCCCGCCGGGGCCCTCGCTCCGCCTGACGACGGACATGATCGCGTACACGGTCAACCACATGCCCAAGTGGAACCCGATCAACATCTGCAGCTACCACCTCCAGGAGGCGGGGGCCACCCCGGTCCAGGAGATCTCGTACGCGATGTCCACCGCGATCGCGGTGCTGGACTCGGTGCGCGACTCGGGCCAGGTGCCGGCCGAGCGCTTCGGCGAGGTGGTCGCCCGTATCTCCTTCTTCGTGAACGCGGGCGTCCGCTTCGTCGAGGAGATGTGCAAGATGCGCGCCTTCGGCCGCATCTGGGACAAGGTCACGCGCGAGCGCTACGGCATCGAGGACGCCAAGCAGCGCCGCTTCCGCTACGGCGTCCAGGTCAACTCGCTCGGCCTGACCGAGGCGCAGCCGGAGAACAACGTCCAGCGCATCGTGCTGGAGATGCTGGCGGTCACCCTCTCCAAGGACGCCCGCGCCCGTGCCGTGCAGCTGCCCGCCTGGAACGAGGCGCTGGGCCTGCCCCGGCCCTGGGACCAGCAGTGGTCGCTGCGCATCCAGCAGGTCCTCGCCCACGAGAGCGACCTGCTGGAGTACGAGGACATCTTCGCCGGATCCCACGTCGTCGAGGCCAAAGTCGACTCCCTGGTCGTCGACTGCCTGGCCGAGATCGACCGGATCCAGGAGATGGGCGGCGCGATGGCGGCCGTCGAGTCCGGGTACCTGAAGTCCCAGCTGGTCTCCTCGCACGCCGAGCGGCGGGCCCGGATCGAGTCCGGCGAGGACAAGATCGTGGGCGTCAACTGCTTCCAGCAGACCGAGGAGAACCCGCTCACCTCGGACCTGGACGGCGCCATCATGACGGTGGACCCGGCCGTGGAGGCGCTCACCGTCGAGCGCATCACACGCTGGCGGGCCGAGCGGCAGGAGTCCTCGGACCGGCAGGGCAACGGCGATCCGTTCGTCTTCCCCACCACCCAGCAGGCCCTGGAGCGCCTCAAGGAGGCCGCGGCGGGGACCGAGAACCTGATGGAGGCCACGCTGGAGTGCGCCCGCGCCGGTGTCACGACGGGCGAGTGGTCGAACGCGCTGCGCGAGGTGTTCGGCGAGTTCCGCGCGCCGACCGGGGTCTCCTCGGCCCCCGTCGCGGTCACCGCCGAGGCGGGCACGCCGATGGCGCAGGTCCGCGCGAAGGTCTCCCGTACGGCCGACGAGCTCGGCTCGGGCCGGCTGCGCCTGCTGGTCGGCAAGCCCGGCCTGGACGGGCACTCCAACGGCGCCGAGCAGATCGCCGTCCGGGCCCGCGACGCGGGCTTCGAGGTGGTCTACCAGGGCATCCGGCTGACCCCGGAGGAGATATCGTCCGCGGCGCTGGCCGAGGACGTGCACTGCGTGGGACTGTCCATCCTGTCCGGATCGCACTGCGCACTCGTCCCGGACGTCCTCGAACGCCTGCGGGCGGCGGGGGCGGGTGACATCCCCGTCATCGTCGGGGGCATCATTCCGAACGCCGACGCCGTGACGCTGAAGGCGGCCGGCGTGGCCGCCGTCTTCACGCCGAAGGACTTCGGCATCACGGAGATCATCGGCCGTATCGTCGACGAGATCCGCAAGGCCAACAAGCTTCATCCCCTCGACAGCACCGACATCGCTGAAAGCACGGAGGTCCCCGCATGACCACGCCTTCCCACCCGGTGAACCGTCTTCGCCCGCGCCGCTCCTGCCTCGCGGTGCCGGGGTCGAACCCGCGCTTCCTGGAGAAGGCCCAGGGCCTGCCGGCCGACCAGGTCTTCCTCGACCTGGAGGACGCCTGCGCCCCCCTCGCCAAGGAGGGCGCGCGCCACACCATCGTGGACGCGCTGAACAACGGCGACTGGACGGGCAAGACCCGGGTCGTGCGGGTCAACGACTGGACCACGCACTGGACGTACCGCGACGTGGTCACGGTCGTGGAGGGCGCCGGCCAGAACCTCGACTGCATCATGCTGCCGAAGGTCCAGGACGCCCAGCAGGTCGTGGCCCTCGACCTGCTGCTGACGCAGATCGAGAAGACGATGGGCTTCGAGGTCGGCAAGATCGGCATCGAGGCGCAGATCGAGAACGCCAAGGGCCTGGTGAACGTCGACGAGATCGCCGCCGCCTCGCCCCGGCTGGAGACCATCATCTTCGGCCCGGCGGACTTCATGGCCTCCATCAACATGAAGACCCTGGTCGTGGGCATGCAGCCGCCCGGCTACGGCGCGGACGCCTACCACTACATCCTGATGCGGATCCTGATGGCGGCCCGCACGCACAACCTCCAGGCGATCGACGGACCCTTCCTCCAGATCCGCGACGTGGACGCGTACCGCGAGGTGGCGGGCCGGGCGGCGGCGCTGGGCTTCGACGGCAAGTGGGTGCTGCACCCGGGCCAGGTCGACGCGGCCAACGAGGTCTTCTCCCCCTCGCAGGAGGACTACGACCACGCCGAGCTGATCCTCGACGCGTACGACTGGTGCACCTCGGAGGCCGGCGGCAAGAAGGGCTCGGCGATGCTCGGCGACGAGATGATCGACGAGGCCAGCCGCAAGATGGCTCTGGTCGTCGCGGGCAAGGGCCGCGCGGCGGGCATGCGGCGCACCAGCAAGTTCGAGATCCCCGTCGGCTAGAGGAGCCCTGATCATGCAGTTCGGACGCACTTACGAAGAGTTCGAGGTCGGGGCGGTCTACAAGCACTGGCCCGGAAAGACGGTCACCGAGTACGACGACCACCTCTTCTGCCTGCTGACCATGAATCACCACCCGCTCCACATGGACAGCAACTACGCCGAGAACACGACCGACTTCGGCAAGAACGTGGTCGTGGGCAACTACATCTACTCGCTGCTGCTGGGCATGTCCGTCCCGGACGTCTCCGGGAAGGCCATCGCCAACCTGGAGATCGAGTCCCTGCGGCACGTGGCGCCGACCTTCCACGGCGACACGCTCTACGGCGAGACCACCGTGCTCGACAAGACCCCGTCGAAGTCGAAGAACGACCGCGGGATCGTCTACGTCGAGACCAAGGGCTACAAGCAGGACGGCACCCTCGTCTGCGTCTTCCGGCGCAAGGTGATGGTCCCGACCGAGACGTACATCAAGGAGCGCGGCGGCGAGCAGCCCGGCCGGCCCACGCTGAAGGAACAGGGGAAGTAGCCATGGCCCGACTCGCCCAGACCGCCGGGCTCACGGACGTCCAGCGGGAGATCCTCAAGACCGTCCGGGAGTTCGTCGACAAGGAGATCATCCCGGTCGCCACCGAGCTGGAGCACCGCGACGAGTACCCGCAGGCGATCGTCGACGGCCTCAAGGAGCTCGGCCTGTTCGGCCTGATGATCCCTGAGGAGTACGGCGGCCTGGGTGAGTCGCTGCTCACCTACGCGCTGTGCGTCGAGGAGATAGCGCGTGGCTGGATGTCCGTCTCGGGCATCATCAACACCCACTTCATCGTGGCGTACATGCTCAAGCAGCACGGCACGCAGGAGCAGAAGGACTACTTCCTCCCCCGGATGGCGCTGGGCGAGGTGCGCGGCGCCTTCTCGATGTCCGAGCCGGGGCTGGGCTCGGACGTGTCGGCCATCACGTCGAAGGCGGTGAAGGACGGGGACGAGTACGTCCTGAACGGCCAGAAGATGTGGCTGACGAACGGCGGCACGTCCACCCTGGTGGCCGTCCTGGTCCGCAGTGACGAAGGACACCCGGAGGGCACGGCGCCCCACAAGTCGATGACGACCTTCCTCATCGAGAAGGAGCCGGGCTTCGGAGAGGTCCGCCCGGGCCTGACCATCCCGGGCAAGATCGACAAGATGGGCTACAAGGGCGTCGACACGACCGAGCTCATCATGGACGGACTGCGCATTCCGGCCAATCGGGTCCTCGGCGGGGAGACCGGGCGAGGGTTTTACCAAATGATGGACGGGGTCGAGGTCGGCCGCGTCAACGTGGCGGCCCGTGGCTGCGGCGTCGCTCAGCGTGCTTTCGAGCTCGGTGTCTCGTATGCCCAGCAACGTCACACTTTCGGCAAGGCGATCGCCGAACACCAGGCCATCCAGTTCAAGCTGGCCGAGATGGCTACCAAGGTCGAAGCCGCCCATGCGATGATGGTCAATGCGGCACGCAAAAAGGACTCTGGGGAACGAAACGACCTTGAGGCAGGGATGGCGAAGTACCTCGCCTCCGAGTACTGCAAGGAGGTCGTGGAGGACGCCTTCCGTATCCATGGCGGCTACGGCTTCTCGAAGGAGTACGAGATCGAGCGTCTCTACCGGGAGGCCCCCATGCTGCTGATCGGTGAAGGTACTGCCGAGATCCAGAAAATGATCATCGGGCGACGCCTGCTCGAGGAGTACCGACTCCAGGGCTGAAAGTCCCCTTTGCGGTGAATCGCCCGACGATTCACCGCGTAAGGGTCACTTCCAGTCACTGGCCGACGGTCATCGACTCGGCTTCTGGCTTGCCCAGTTGTTGCGCGCAACCGATAGCATTCCAGTAAAGCCGCCGTCCCGTCCCCCCGTTTGCGGCGCGGCAATCACCCGCTACGAAGGTCATCCATGCCCCACAGCCAAACCTCTGCACCTCGCGTCGGCCTCCTCGGTGGACGTCTCGCGCGCGGAGCATCGCCGTGGCTTCTGCCGACCGTCGCCACCGCGGCGCTCAGCCTCACCCGGGCGCGCAAGTCCGGACGCTGGGCCGCTGTGGCCGTGCCCGCCACCGCGCTCGCCGCGGGCATGCTGTGGTTCTTCCGCGACCCCGAGCGTGAGATCGCTCAGGGCCGTGTCATCTCCCCCGCCGACGGTGTGGTGCAGAGCATCATGCCGTGGAAGGACGGACGGACCCGGGTCGCGATCTTCATGAGCCCGCTGAACGTCCACGTCAACCGCGCGCCCCTCGCGGGCACGGTGACGTCCGTGGAGCACATCCCCGGCGGGTTCGTCCCGGCGTTCAACAAGGAGAGCGAGAACAACGAGCGCGTCGTCTGGCACTTCGACACCGAGCTCGGTGACATCGAGATGGTGCAGATCGCCGGCGCCGTCGCCCGTCGCATCGTCCCGTACCTGCCGGCCGGCACCAAGGTGGAGCAGGGCGAACGCATCGGTCTGATCCGCTTCGGCTCGCGCGTCGACATCTACCTCCCCGAGGGCGTCGAGGTCGCGGTCGAGGTCGGTCAGGCCACCACCGCGGGGGTGACACGAATTGACCGTGACTGACCCTGAGACTCCTGCCACCGGCTGGGTGCCCGAGTCCGCCGAGGAGGAGTCCGCGGAGGACGACATGCCGCTCTCGCTGCGGCTGTCGATAGCGGACACCCTCACCCTCGGCAACGCGACCTGCGGATTCATGGCGGTGTACTTCACCACCACCGGAATCCTCATCCCGCACCTCACCGGCAGCGGCGAGTCGGGCATGGCCCGCAACAGCGCCGCGACGGCAGTGATACTGATGCTGCTCGCCGCGGTCTTCGACCTCTTCGACGGCATCGTGGCCCGCAAGCTGCGCAGCTCGCCGATGGGCGCCGAGCTGGACAACCTGTCCGACCTGATCAGCTTCGGCCTGGCTCCGGCGTACTTCGTGCTCGTCTACGGCATGGTCGCCGTCGACGCGATCCAGAAGATGTCGGCGCTGGCCGCGATCGTGGTGCTGCTCGCCGTGGTGCTCCGACTCGCGAGATTCAGCTGCGTGACGATGAAGGACGGCATGTTCCAGGGCATGCCGAGCCCCTTCGGCGCGCTCACGGTCGTCTCGATCGTGCTGCTGGAGCTGCCGTTCATCCCGACGCTGCTGGCGATCATCGGCGTGGCCTGGCTGATGGTGAGCCGGGTCGAGTACCCCAAGCCGCGGGGTGTCCTCGCGGTGGCGATGCTCTGCTGGATCATCGGCGCGATGGGTCTGCTGGCGGCCTGGGCGTTCGACGCCCCGGGCGGTCAGCTGCTGCTCCAGACCGGCTGCGCGCTGCAGATCGCTCTGGCGGCGACCATTCCGCTGTTCGCGACGACCCGGAGGGCCAATACCTTCCGGCACAACCGGCGCGAGGCCAGGGCAGCGCAGCTGCCGTAACGCTGCGCTGGCTGTACGTGTGAGAGGGGCCCCCGGAAGCCATTCGGCGGCCGTCCCGTCAGCGGCGATATCGTGGGCCATTCAGGCGTAAAGCGGGAGGGGTCGG
>NZ_JBSFTP010000079.1:0-35805 GCF_053591315.1 Streptomyces sp. NPDC003042 | reverse complement strand
GGCTTCTCGAAGATCGGCGACGTGATGGCCGGGCTGAAGGGCCTGGGCAAGGTCGAGGTCCCGAACATCAACGTGGACGGCGCGATCGCCCTGCCGGACGGCGCGAAGATGCTGCCCGACGGAACGATCAACCTCCCCTCCGGCACAGCCATCCCCGAGGGCGCGGTCAAGCTCCCCGACAACACCATCAAACTCCCCGAGGGCACGACGACCTTCCCGCCGGGCACGGTCAAGCTGCCCGAGGCCGGCCCGTCGCGGTTCATGGACCTCGAGGGCAACATCTACAAGGCCGACGGCTCACTCGACCAGAGCGGCAAGGCCGCCAAGCAGGAACCCTCGCCGGACACCGGCGCGGACACCCCCCGCGCCGACGCCCCGAAGCCGGATACCCCAGTCACCGCGAAGGTCCCGGAGAAGGAACTGGCCGGCGTCGGCGGCCGCGGCGGCGACGACTTCACCCGCGTCGGCAGCAACATCTCCGACCCCCTCCGCACGGCGGACAACACCACCCCCGGCCCCCGCCCCGACACCACCCCGGGCGGCCACGCCCCCGACAACATGCCGCGCAACGACCTGAACAACCCCGGCGGCATCCCCCGCCCGGACACCCCGACCACGGCCGGCACGCATGCGGCCGACCAGGGCACGAGCGGCACCCACTCGACCGACCACGGCACAGGCAGCCACGGCGACACCCCGACCACGGGCGGCACTCACCCGGGCGCCCCCGGCACCAGCAGCCTCCCGGACAGCCTCGGCAACGGCGCGGACGACGCGGCCACGGGCGGCGCGGACGACGCGACCCGCGCCGGCGACGGCTCCCCGAACACCGGCCCCTACCGGCCCGAGGACCTCCGCTACGGAGAGGGCAGCACCGAGTGGGTCCAGCGGACGCCCGAGCAGGCGAAGTACTGGCATGACGAGCACGTGCGGCTGGCCAACGAGGACGAGGCGTGGCGGCTGCAGCACTACGAAGCCACGCGAGGCCATCGACTCGACGCTGACGCGATCGTCGACGGGCAGCGTCTGCCGAAGCTGAAGGAGGGAACCGGCCCGAAGTGGCTGGCGACCGACGACCTCCCCTCGGCGGACCGCGAGTACTACCGCCTCCCCTCGAAGCCCGTCGATGTGGGTTCCGTGCAGGCTCACGTCACTCCCAAACTCGACGAGCTGGCCGGCACCCATCAGAAGTACCTGGACCTCGGTGACGCGCAGCGGGCGTACGACAAGTCCAATACCCCTGAGAACCTCGCGCGGCTCGATGCCGCCAAGGAGGCCATGGGCGACGTCCCCAACAACACCAAGGTCGGCGAGAAACTGGGTGAGGGCGCGGCCAAGTTGCACGTCGTTCCGGCCGAGTTCCCCAATCCGCAATGGATCGACCTCATGGACACCGGCCACGGTGCACGCAGGTTTGACCAGCTGTACCGCCTCGACAACGGCAAGGGTGACTTCCTCATCGTCGAGGCCAAGGCGCCCGGTGGCGACCTCGGCTGGCGTCAGGGCGCCGGCCCACACGCCAACGTGAAGGTCAAGCAGGGGACGATCGAGTATGTCCGCACGATCCTCGAGGAAATGAAGGCCCGAGGCGGTGAGGACAAGAAGATCGCGGACCAGATGCTCCCGGCCCTCCGTAGGGGAAAGGTCCAGTACGTGATGGTTCAGGCCAACAAACACACCGGGACTTATGCTGGGGCCGAACTGAGTTACTTCGATCTCTACCGAGGAGGACGCTGATGGCGCTCTCTGTTCCGCGTCATGAGTTCCTCCGTGATGACCTCCCGGGGCGTGACCCCGTCCTCAGCGAGGGTGTCGTGTGGGCGCTCGAAGACCTGCAGGAGGCACCCGAAGCGATCGCCGACGCCATGTCCGATGCTCTGCTCCTGGCCCAGGAGCGGAGCGTTCCGGACCCTGCGGCGGCGTGGTTGGAGACGTGGGAGGCATGGGTGGTCGCCATGCAGTGCGGTTCCGCGATGTTCGCGGCGGCGGCCACGACCGACGAAAGCGTCGAATGCCTCATCCACCACGAGATGCGGTCCCTCCCCGCTTCCGGGCCGCGGTCCTGGGCGCACGCCGGGACCTGGATCAACGTGTTCTTCCTGTCGGTGATCTGTGGCGACAAGGCACGGCTGGACGCGCTCTGCGAGATCCCGCCGTCCCTGCTGCAGGCATCCGGAGCCGAGTTCGACCCGTACGTCCGCCCGTGGATGGAGACGCTCCGGTCGTATTGGCTGACCCGTCCGGACCTCGGCGACCAGCTCCTCCAAGCCGCAGAGGGACTGGCACCGGGGGCCGCTCCGATCGCCGGACCCGAAATGACCACGAAGATCCTGTGGCCGGTGGTGGACCTCTTCCACCGCTTCGCCACCGCCGACCACGACCAGTTCAACCGTTCGCTCGCCAACGCCCTCACACTGCACAAGCAGTACTGGACCGCTGACGAAGACCGCACGCGCGACGCCCGCGGGCTCGTCGCGATCGGCCCGCTCGCGATGGCCTGCCTCGCCCATGACGCGGGCTTCCCCGTCGATGTCGAGTCCGAGTACCTGCCGAAGCACCTGCTCAAGCGCACGTGGGTCGGCGAGTTCACCACCTGACGAGCCAGGGCGTCCGGTACCTGAACCGAGAACGGTTCGCGGCAGCGTCGTCGCCGGGATACGCCCGTTCCCCTTCGCTTGTCCCGTACTGGAGCGAGGAGAGCGGCGCCTTGGTCCCCGCCGCCCTCCGGCATCGCAACCGGCGCGGCGAATTTTCCACGTCAGGTAGAGGTGAGCGCCGTTGCTTCGGGTGAGGATCTGGTGATCATGGACATATCCCGCCAGGATTATGCGTCGGCGGGGATGGCGGCGGTGGTTCCCGTCATGGAGGGGTCGCTGTCGTATTCGCTGGAGGAGATCGAGACCTCACACAACTCCAGGTCGGGCGCAGTCATGAGGTCGCTGAACGTCGCCCTCGTCCGCTGTGTCGGGGACCCCGGTGCCGTCATGCTGGAGACCTGGGAGTCCTGGCTGCTGGCCATGCAGGTGCACTCGGCCGTCTTCGCCGCCACCGCTGCGAACCGGGAAACGGTCACCTGCAAGATCCGCGAGGAGGAGCGGCAGCTGGCCACCACCGGGCCGCAGACCTACCTCAACGCGGACACCTGGCTCGACGCCTTCTACCTCGCGATCATCTGCCGTGAAGCAGCCCGCCTCGACATGCTGGCCCGGATCCCGGTCTCCCTGCTGCGCGACTTCGGCGGCGCCCTGGACGAGTACACCTACGCCTGGGTGG
Organism: Streptomyces sp. NPDC003042; assembly: GCF_053591315.1. NCBI lineage: Bacteria > Bacillati > Actinomycetota > Actinomycetes > Kitasatosporales > Streptomycetaceae > Streptomyces > Streptomyces sp. NPDC003042. The sequence goes on along the minus strand of NZ_JBSFTP010000079.1, from coordinate 32,532 downwards.
AGACCCTCCAGAGCTTCTGGCTCCACCGTGACGACCTGCGCACGCACCTGGTGAAGGCCGTGGACCTGAGCGCTCCCGAGCAGGCCCGCGTCATCGACGCGGAGGAAATGGCCAACCTCCGCTACCCACCAATCATGATGCTCTACCGCTACCTGCGGGGCGACGTCGCCGGCTTCAACGAAGCCCTGGCCGACGCCGTCCGCTGGCACAAGGAATACTGGACCGCCGACGAGGACCGTGCCTCGAACATCCAGGGAGTCGTAGCCCTCGCCCCACTGGCGATCGCCTGCCTGGCAAAGGCCAACGGCCTCCCGGTCGAGCTCCAGACCGACTACCTCCCCGAGGCCCTCCTCGACTTCGCCTGGCGCGGCGAGTTCGACGCGCAGCGCCGCACGCCACGCAAGGAACACACATGACCATCACCATCCCACGCCACGCGTTCCGCACGGACAACGCGGCCGAGGCCATGGCGCCGGTCACCGAGAGCGCCGAGGAAGCACTGGCAGGGCTCGAGACGTCGGAGGACGACCGCTACGACGCCCTCATGATGACGCTGACCACGGCGAAGTGGTACTGCCTGGCGGACCCGGCGGCGGAGGAGTTCCGGACGTGGGAGGCGTGGGTCACGGCGATGCAGACTGGCTCGGCGCTGTTCGCCGCCGGTACTGCTGCTGAGGGGCCTGTGCCCTGCCGTATCGGGAGCCTGGGTGAGGTGAAGAACCTGCCCGCGACTGGGCCTCAGGAGTACCTGCATGCCGGTAACTGGCTCACCTCCTTCTACCTGGCGGTGATCTGTCGGGAGAACGACCGCGTGAATCAGCTGGCGCAGGTACCGGTCGAGTTCCTGCGCGCCTCCGGGGCGGAGTTCGACGAGTACATCTACGCGTGGGTGGAAACCCTCCAGAACCATTGGTTCGGCCGGCAGGAGACCTGGACCACGCTGGTTACGGCGGTCAACGGCACGGCCCCTGAGGCCGCCCGGATCGCCAGTACGGAACTGATGCTGAAGATCCTGTACCCGCCGCTGGAGCTCTTCCAGCTCTACCTGCGCCGCGAGGACCAAGCCTTCAACGACTCCCTGCTGAACGCCCTGACCTGGCACAAGGAGTACTGGACCACCAACGAGGCCCGCTCCCTCAGCGGCGACGGCCTCGTCGCCCTGGCCCCCCTCGCCATCGCGTGCATGGCGTACGACGCCGACATGCCGATCGTGGTCGAATCGGAGTACCTCCCCACCCACCTGCTCAAGCGCAGCTGGGTGGGGGAATTCGCGACGTGAGCCGTGCGATGCGGAGTTCGGTACGGTCGGCAAGATCGAGATCAGCATCGGCCTGCGCAGCCGAGCCGGTGGTGTCCTCTCTTCGAGCCCGCTGACAGGAGTGATCCCGGGATGACGACGACAGTGAAGCGGCACGCCATACCTCCGGTTGACGAGCAGGCCACCGAGCGCCTGGCCGAGGAGTTCGAGGCGAGCATCCAGAACCTGGACGCCTCGCCCACGGTCGTCGGCATGGCACTGAACGAGGCACTCCTCCAGGTTCAGCTGAACCAGGCCCTCAATCCGCGCGGGAACCGTTTCGCCACGTGGGATGCCACCGTCTGCGCCATGCAGGTGGGTACGGCGGCCTTTGCCGCCGCCTCCGTCACCGAAGGCTCGATCGATACGCGCATCGCACACGAGCTGCGCACCATCAACGCCACGGGCCCCCAGTTCTACGCGAACGCCGGCAACTGGCTCACCGCACTCTGGTTCGTCATCATCTGCCGGGACCAGCCCCGCATGGACCAGATGTGCCGGGTCCCTCTCGATGTCCTGCGGGCGTCCGGCGCCGAGGGCGACGCGTACGTCTACCACTGGGTGGACGCCCTCCAGACGTACTGGCACGAGCAGCCAGGGCTGTTGGAGAAGCTGACAGCCGCCATCGAGCAGTCCCACCCGGACGTCGCCACGATGGCACCGCGCGACCTGCTCCAGTGCGTGCTGTACCCGCCGATCAATCTCTTCCACCAGTTCCTGCGCAAGGACCACGACGGGTTCAACGCGGCGCTCGCGGAGGCCCTGGAGCTCCACAAGGCGTACTGGAGCACGCCGGAACGAGCGAGCGACATCGCGGGATTCCTGGCCCTCGGTCCGCTGGCCATCACATGCCTCGCGTACGACGCGGGCTTCCCGATCGAGGTCGAGTCCGAGTACCTGCCCGTCCGCCTCCTGGACCGCTCCTGGGTGGGCGAGTTCGACACGTGACGGCGGGCCCGCCGTCCGCTCACGCATGAGATCAGCATCCGAGCGACGGTGGTTACGGGCTTTCACAGCCCGCTTCATCACGGCTCTCGCCACGACGGCCACGCTGGCCGTGTTACCTCCCGCACAGGCACAGGCACACGCCAGCGCCATCGGCTCAACGCCCGTCGCCGGCTTCGACTACCAAGTCGGCGGTGTCACCATGACTGTTCCGACAGGCTGCATGTTCACCCACATCATCCGCGGCGGGGGCAAAAAGATCACCTACCAGAACGCCGGCGTCGACTGCGGATTCGTCGGCGCGCTCAACGCCGGCTTCTGCAACTGGCGTATCGACTTCACCTACGCGGACACCGACAACAAGACCTACCGTACCTCCCGCGGCAAGACGCACGCCGAATGCGAGATCCACCCGATGCGTGACAACGCGCCCCAGACACTGCCCCGCTTCGGCAAGGCATGCGCGCACCTCCACATCAACGGCAGCCGCCGGGTCAGCCAGTGCCACCACATCACGAAGTGAGCCGCACATGACCACCCGGCCCACTCCCGAAGAGCCCGCCTGGGAAGCCAAACGCCGCCGCGCCGGCATCGCCGCCTTCCTCACGGGCACCGCCGCAGCACTCGCCGTCTTCGCCTTCTTCCCGGGCCTCCCCCACGTCATCGACTGGGGCGCGATCATCACCTCCCTCGCCACCGGCGGGCTCGCCCGCTGGGCATGGCAGTCCCACATGACGAGGAAGCACACCGCTCTCAAGTAAGGCCCCACTGATCGTCCGGGAATCGCGATCGCACCGCCGCGATACTGTTGCGGTTATTGCTCCGCCGGCGTTGGAGGGGCTCAGCCGGCGGCGGGAGCGGTGCGGCCGATGCCGACGACCGCGCGGCGCGGAATGGTAATGCGCCAGGTGCGGGTGGCCTCCTCGTGGACCAGCTCGCTCTCGACGGGCTTCCCGTCGGGACCCGCCGGGTAGCGGAAGATCGCCTTCGCGGTCTCGGCCACCCACCGGTAGGCCTCTTCCTCGGTGCGGCCCTCGAAGACCTTGACCAGGCCGTACATGTTGAGCAGGTAGCGGCCGATCTCGATCTCGGCACCTTCCGGAGTGTCACTGACCGCGGTGTACGGGTCGTCGATCTCCACCACCTCGTACGTGTCGAACTCCGCCTTCTCCAGGTATCCCTCGATCTCGTCGCGGGTGAAGTGCGGGAACTTGTGACCGGTCGCCGAGTAGGGGTCGGTGACCTGCTCGAACCAGACGTCGACGGGCGAGCCGACGAGGAAGTCGTGCAGGATGAACGTCCCGCCGGGGCGGAGCATGCGGAAGGCCTCGCCGGCCACCTCCTGGCGGGCCGAGGGGTCCACGTGGTGCGAGCCGTACGCCAGCAGGACCGCGTCGACCGATCCGTCCCGGAGCAGCGGCTGCTCCGCACGCTGGAGCAGCGCCGGCATCCCGGCCGCCCAGGCCGATGCCACCATGTGCTCGGACGCGTCGCAGGTCAGGATGTTGAAGTCGCCGATGCCCAGGTCCTCGCACACCTTGCGGACGAGGCCGTCGCCGCCGAGGAGGTCGACGAGGACCGGCCGGTCCTCACCGGGCGCGGGGCGCGGGGTGCGGGCGAAGCCCAGCAGGTTCGTGATGCCGGTGGCGCGGGCCTGCGGGTTGAGCGTCTGGGCCTGTACGTACTCGATGCCGCGGCTTCCCTCCGCGTCCGCCCCGAAGTCGTCGTGCTGCTTCGGGACCGTGTACAGCTCGGCCTGCCAGGCGGCGAGCCGCTGGGGGTCGGTGAGGGCGTACAACTCCGGGTGGAGCCTGCCGAGTTCCTCCAACTGGGCCTGCACGTCGTCCCCTCGCACGATGTACCCGCTCGTCTGTGCTCGCATGGGTGAGGTTCTCCTCTGAGTGGGGGGAAGCCTGGATTTCCGGGGAACTTGCGCTCACGACGCTAGAAGCGGGGTTTTTCCCTTCGCTATCCATCCGTTTTCCACCTGCCCCGGGGCCGCGCAGGACCGCTCCGGCCGGGCTCCGGTCCGGCTCCGGCCGGACTCCGGCGGCGCGCAGGCCGGGCAGCCCCACAATCGGACCCTGCCGGTGTCCTGCTCCAGCGGAGTCAGGCGGTCGCGGACCCTGGCGGACATCGCTGCGCAGGCCGCCTCCGACCCTGTCGAAAGTCAATCCGAAGGACGTCCTTCGTGCCTGGTGGAAGCCGGGAGCGGACTCCTACGGTCGGGGTGCACGGCGTACAGCGCCGGAGAGTGACGAGCACGGAGGGCACCGAAGGATGAAGAAACGGTTGGAAGGGCCCGAAGGGGCCACCGCCGGTGGTGCTGGTGCCGCCGCTCCCGCGCTGACGGCGGTGCGGGCGGAGGAGATCATCGGACTCACGACGGCCGAAGTGGCCGAGCGGGTCGCCACCGGCCGGGTCAACGACGTACCCGCCCAGTCGAGCCGCAGCATCGGCGAGATCGTGCGGGCCAATCTGTTCACGCGCATCAACGCGATCATCGGGGTGCTGTTCGGCATCATCATGGTCGTCGGCCCGGTCCAGGACGGTCTGTTCGGCGGGGTCATCCTCGCCAACACGATGATCGGCATCATCCAGGAGGTGCGCGCCAAGCGCACCCTGGACCAGCTCGCCATCGTCGGCGAGAGCCGGCCACGCGTCTGGCGTGACGGAGCACGCGTCACGATCGGCTCCTCGGAGGTCGTCATCGACGACACGATCGAGCTGGGGCCGGGCGACAAGGTCGTGGTGGACGGCGCGGTCATCGCTGCCGACGGCCTGGAGGTCGACGAGTCGCTGCTGACGGGTGAGGCCGACCCGGTCCTCAAGCAGCCCGGCGACACGGTGATGTCCGGCAGCTTCGTGGTCGCGGGCACCGGCGCGTTCACCGCCACCCGGGTGGGGCGCGAGGCGTACGCCTCTCAGCTCGCCGACGAGGCGCGCCGCTTCACCCTGGTCAACTCCGAGCTGCGCAACGGCATCGACCGGATCCTGAAGTTCGTCACCTTCGCCATCATCCCGGCGGGCATCGCGCTGATCGTCACCCAGCTCATGGTGAACGACGACGACCTGCCCGAGGCGATCCGCCGCATGGTGGGCGGTCTGGTGCCCATGGTCCCGGAGGGCCTGGTCCTGCTGACCTCACTGGCCTTCGCGGTAGGCGTGGTGCGGCTGGGCAAGAAGCAGGCCCTGGTCCAGGAACTCCCCGCCATCGAGGGTCTGGCCCGGGTGGACGTCGTCTGCCTGGACAAGACGGGGACGCTCACCGAGACGGCCATGGACGTGGACCAGGTGATCCGGCTGGAGCCGGACCTGCCCGTCGAGGAGGTACTGGGTGCGCTCGGCGCGGCCGACGAGCGTCCCAACGCCAGCATGCAGGCGATCATCGACTCCTATCCGGCTCCCGAGGGGTGGCAGCGCCGCGCGAACGCCCCGTTCTCCTCAGCCCGCCGCTGGAGCGGCGCGACCTTCGCCCAGCCCTCGGGCCGGGAGGCGTCCTGGCTGCTCGGGGCCCCCGACACCATGCTTCCGGCCGGGCACCCGGTGCTCGCCACGGCCGACTCCCACGGCTCGCTGGGCCTGCGGGTGCTGCTCCTGGCCCAGTCCTCGCGGCCGCTCGGCGAACTGCAGGAGGATCCGTCGGCGGTCCCGCGGGCCGTGGTCCCCTGCGCACTCATCGTGATCAGGCAGCGCGTCCGGGAGGAGGCGCCCGCCACCCTGCGGTACTTCGCCGAACAGGGCGTCGCGGTCAAGGTGATCTCGGGTGACAACGCGCTGTCCGTCGGGGCCGTCGCCCGGAGCCTGAACCTGCCGGGCGCCGACAACCCGGTGGATGCCCGCCACCTCCCCGAGGACCCGCAGGAGCTGGCCGACGCCGTCGAGAAGCACTCCGTCTTCGGGCGGGTCGGTCCGCAGCAGAAGCGGGACATGGTGCTCGCCCTGCAGTCGCGCGGCCACACCGTGGCGATGACGGGCGACGGGGTCAACGACGTGCTCGCGCTCAAGGACGCCGACATCGGCGTGGCCATGGGCTCCGGCAGTCCCGCGACCCGGGCCGTGGCCCAGATCGTGCTGCTGAACAACAGTTTCGCGTCGCTGCCCTCGGTCGTCGCGGAGGGCCGCCGGGTCATCGGCAACATCGAGCGCGTCACCAATCTGTTCCTCACCAAGACCATGTACTCGGTCCTGATGGCCCTGGTCGTCGTCATCGCCCAGGTGCCGTACCCATTCCTGCCGCGGCACATCACCCTCATCGGGTCCCTGACGATCGGCATTCCGGCGTTCTTCCTGGCCCTGGCGCCCAATTCCGAGCGTGCGCGGCCGCATTTCGTGGGCCGGGTGCTGAGGTTCGCGGTGCCGGCGGGGGCGCTGGCGGCCGTCGCCACGTCCGTCTCCTACCTGTTCGCCCGGTCGGTGTACGACGACAACCTGGACGCGGAGACCTCGGCGGCGACGCTGACGCTCTTCCTGACGGCGCTGTGGGCGCTGGCCATCATCGCCCGTCCGTACACCTGGTGGCGCATCCTGCTGGTGCTGACGATGGCGACGTCGTTCGCCGTCGTGCTGGTGGTGCCGTACCTCCAGGACTTCTTCCAGCTGAAGCTGGTCGGTACCCCGGCGCCGGCGGCGGCGGTCGCCGCCGCCGCGGTCGCGGGCCTGGTACTCGAAATCGTGTGGGCTCGCAGCCGTCGCCGTCTTTCCGACGGCTGAGCCCACAGGGCGGCAATCCCCCGTGCCGCCTACTGCGGGAGGGACGTCCGGCACCCGCCGGACGTCCCTTTCGCCTTTTTGTCTTGGCAACCGGGAATAAATCGACTGCCCCTATCGAAATACAGCTCGCCCCCTATCGAAAGTCTAGTGATGAGGGCATGACAGCTCCGTATCATCTTACCGACGGTAGGGGGCACCCCAGGGCCTCCCCGCCGGCCGAAGCGGGGGAACGGAGGGCTGGAAAGCATTCGCCTCGGCAATTTCCGATGAATGAGATTTACGCGTGATTGTCAGAGCATCAATGACGGGGGTCACGACTCACCATGACATCAGAGCCGGAAAGAACAGCGTCCCAGCAATGTGGCCAGGCGGACCGGGACGGATCCGCGGCGATACCCGAGGCCGGACTGGAGTTCCGGACCCTCGGCCCCCTTGAGGTGCGGATGAACGGCCTGAGCCTCCCGCTCGGCGGGCCGCGGCAACGGGCCGTGCTCTCGTTGCTCCTACTCTCGCCCAACCGGGTCGTGTCCTTCGACGCGCTGATCGAGAAGGTCTGGGACGGCCGTCCGCCCAGCACCGCCCGCACGCAGGTGGCCATCTGCGTCGCCGCTCTGCGCAAGGCCTTCCGCGCCGTGGGCCGCGAGCGGGAGACCATCGTCACCTCGACACCCGGCTACATGCTGAGCCTGGGCGGGCACTCGCTGGACTCGCTGCGTTTCGAGCAACTGGTGACCCGGGCCACGCAATTGGCCGCCGAATCACGTACCCCCGAAGCGGAGGGCGCACTGCGGGAGGCCCTGTCCCTCTGGCGCGGGCCGGCCCTCGGCGGCGTGTACGCGCAATTCGCCGAGAGCGAGGCGGCGAGGCTGGACGAGCAGCGGCTGCTGGCCGTGGAGCAGCACATGGCGCTGCGCCTCCACCTGGGCGAGCACCAGGCCTTACTGGGAGAACTGCGCGTACTGGTGAGTACCAATCCCCTGCGGGACCGTCTGCGTTTCTATCTGATGCTCGCCCAATACCGTTCGGGCCGCCGGGCCGATGCCCTCAACACCTTCCGCGAGGGGACCCGCCACTCCATCGAGGAGATCGGCCTGGAGCTGAGCGTGGAACTGCAGTCGCTCCACGACTCCATCCTGCGCGACGAGCTGCCCCAGCCCGCCGTCCCCGGCTTCGCCGCCGCGCCCGCGCAGAAGCAGCTGCCGCCCTCCCGGCTGCCCGAAGACGATCCCCGCTTCGTCGGCCACGGCCACGAGCAGGCCGTCATGGACGCCGTCCTGCCGGCCGCCTCCGCCCGCGGCGGCGCGCCCATCGCCTACATCACCGGCAGCCCGGGCATCGGGAAGTCCAGCCTGGCCGTCCACTGGGCCCACCGGTCCGCCGCGCAGTTCCCGGACGGGCGGCTGTTCGCGGACCTGCGGCACGGGACCTTGGAGGTGCTCCACGGCTTCCTGCGCCGGCTGGGCGCGACGGGCCCGCTGCCCGCGGAGGTCGAGGAGGCGGCCCGCCTGTACCGCACCCGGCTGGAGGGCAAGCGGGTGCTCGTGCTCCTCGACCACGCCGCCTCCTACGCCCAGGTGCGTCCCCTGCTGCCGGGGAACGGCGAGAGCTGTGTGCTGATCACGGGGCGCGCGAGCCTGGACGAACTCCTGCAGAAGCACAGCGCCCTGCGGCTGCGGATCGGACCGCTGTCCGCCGAGGAGTCGCAGCACCTGCTGTCGGGTGTGCTGCGGGACCGCCGAGTCGAGAAGTCTCCCGAGGCCACGCGGCGGCTGGGTGAGCTCTGCGGCCACATGCCGCTGGCGCTGCGGGCCGCGGCGGCCAAGCTGCTGACCAAGCAGCACTGGCGCGTCAGCGACCTCGTGCGCCGCCTGGAGAAGTCCGCCGACTGCCTGGAGGAGCTGAGCATCGGGGAGGACTCGCTGCGCGCCCGGCTCGACCGCAGCGTGGCGGAACTGGAGCCCGAGGCGGCCTTCGCCTACCACCGGCTGAGCGGGCTGGACGGCGGCGAGTTCACCGTGCCGCAGGCCGCGTCGGTGCTGTCCACGGGTCTGACGGACGCCGAGGACCTCATCGAGATCCTGGTGGACGCACAGCTCCTGGACCCGGTGGGACGCAGCCCCTGGGGCGAGATGTCGTATCGCTGGCAGGAGCTGATCCGGCTGCACGCCATCCACTCCCGGGCCGCCGCCCCGTCTGCGGCGGACCTCGTCTTCTGACCCCTCGCCCGGCGGACGGGCCGCGGCGCCCCGGCGCCGTGCGGGTGCGGCCACTCCCTGCCGGAGGGGCCGCACCCGTGTGTCACCGGCCGGAAGGGCCGCCCGGTCAGCCCTCGGCGCTCATCGCGTCGACCAGGCTCTTGGGGCGCATGTCGGTCCAGTTCTTCTCCACGTAGTCCAGGCAGGACTGCCGGTCGGACTCGCCGAAGGCGGCCGTCCATCCGGCCGGCACGTCGACGAACGACGGCCACAGAGAGTGCTGCCCCTCGTCGTTGACCAGCACCAGATAGCGACCGTCGGCGTCTTCGAACGGATTGGTCACGTCGCAATTCCTTCCGGGAACGTCGGATGGCGGTTCTGCCGGCACCACCCGGCCAGGTAGCCAGGTGGCCAGCGTGACGACCCTAGGCAATCAGCGTTTCCGTCGGTTATCCGTCTGCTTTCGCGCTCACCGCCCGTGCCTGCGGAGCTGCGGATGGCGTACGTCCAGAGCCTCGAGCGGGGCGTCGGAGCGGTGGCGCAGGTGGCCGTCGAGGAAGGCCGCGACCAGCTCCCTGGTGAGGTAGGTGGCCTGCGCGGCGGACAGCGCGGGAGCGGCGGGGGGCGACTGGCCGGCGGAGGCGGCGGGGCCCGTCGCCTCGGTCAGCGCGGCGTAGTCGGTGAAGGACGTGTGCACCGCCCCGGCCACCGAGAACCAGGCGCGCGGCCCCGTGAGCCGCTGCCAGGCCGAGTCCCAGCTGGGGTCCGTGCCCGGCGGGCCGTGCCGGTCCGCGCCCAGCAGCAGGAAGGGGCGCTCCAGCGAGGCGGTCCCCGACGGGTGGAAGGTGCCGTCCATGTTCACGCCGGCCGTGAAGGCGGGGTCGGCGAGCATCGCCTCGAAGGCGGCGGCGCCCCCGATGGAGTGGCCCACGACCGCGACCCGTGCCGGATCCAGCCGCGGCAGGTCCGCGGCTTCCGCGGGTGCGGAGCCCGCCGCCGTGAGCCGCCCGCGGACGAACGAGAGGTCGGCCGCACGGGTCGCGGCGACCTCGGCCCCCTTCACGGCGGGCCGGCACGCCGCGCAGCCCGTCACCCGCCCGTCCGGATAGGTGATGGCCGCGGATTCGTAGGCGTGGTCCACCGCGGCCGCCGCGTAGCCCCGGCTCGCCAGGTCCTCGGCGAGCGCCGTCAGAGACGAACGCGGCAGCGAGAAGCCGGGGGACAGCAGGACGAGGGGCAGCCCGCCGCCGGAGCTGGGCAGCGGCGGCGCGCCGGTCCGGGCGTGCACCCGGGTCCGGCTCAGCAGGTCGTCGGGTACGCCCTCGACCCGGTGCTGCCGCAGGATCATCTCGGACTCCCGCGCCGTGACGTAGGCGGCGCGGGGCGCCCGGGAGGGCAGCGCCGGGTACCACACCGAGACCATCAGCTCCCGGACCCGGCCCGGCTCCCAGGGGTCGCTGCGGGAAGCGTCGCGCAGCGCCAGGGTCCGCAGCCCCACGGGAAGGCCGCCGGTCGGGGCCGGCAGCCTCGGTTCGGCGGTGACGGCAGGGCCGGCCTGTCCGGGCGGGTCGGCCGGCCCGGCGGCCGCGTGGCGTGCGTCCGCGGCGGGCGCGAGGGCCAGCACGGCCGCGACCGTCACGGCGGCGGCGTACAAGCGCGGTGAATGTCCTGCCCAGGTCGGCATCGGCGTTCATCTCCTTGAGATATCCGAACACCGGTCAGACTATGAGGCAGAAAGGGAAACAGAAGCTCCCCTCCGCTATTTCATCATTCTGAGCGAGGGGAAATCAGCCAGCCCCGGTTCCTGCCCTCCGCCGCACCTTCCGGCACTGTTTCCCGAGGGTTCCACCCGTACTTTCGACAAGGTGTCCCGGATATTCCCCTGACGCCTTTCGGCCGGGAATCACATCCAGACCGTGCCGAGCCGGACGCTCTTCACTCCCGTGACGACCTTCGGCACGTATTCCGAGGCCGTGGGATCGTAGTCGAAAGCGATGTCGGCGTCCCACCACTGGCCGCAGGCGAGCGGCGTCTCGTCGAGCTCCTCCCCGGCCGGCGTTCCCGGTGACGCAGACGGGGGTCGTGGTGCGGGCTGGGGCCGCGTGGGCGGTCCCCGCAACACCGGCGGTGACGGCTCCCACCGCTCCCACCGCTCCCAGGAGTGCTGCCGTACGCAGGAAACGACGCATACTCATATTCCCTTCGCTGTCCGCATGAGGGGCCGGGTGCCGGAATTCCCCTCTTCGCGGACGCCGAGGTCCTCGGGTATGCGGGCGCGGCCGGCCGCGCCGAAGCGGAGGAGCTCGGGAATCCGGACCGGTCGAAAGCCGTCCCGGCAGCGGTCTACCGCCCGCAACTCCTGTGCCAGCGCCTGGACTTCCAAGGCCCAGACGTCCAATTGGTCGGCCACGGGGCCCGCGTTGGCCGTGAGGATGTCCGTCCAGGTCTCCGGGTTCCCGCCCGTGCTCCGAGTGATGTCCCGCAGGTCCTGGCCGGCCAGCCGGATGGCCGCCTCGTCCACGTCGAGCAGCCGGGCGGCGGCCAGGCTGGCGATGAGGTGCGGGGCGTGGGAGACGAGCGCGAGGGCCCGGTCGTGGGTCTCCGGGTCGAGCAGGACCGAGACCGCCCCGCACAGCGCCACCAGTTCCAGGGCGTGGTTGAGCGCGAGGTTCCCGGTGAGCTCGTTCGGGGTGAGCACCCAGCGGCGCCCCTCGAAGAGGTCGGCGCGGGCCTCCCGCGGTCCCGACCAGGCACCGCCGACCATGGGGTGGCCGCTGACGACCGCCGGGAGGTCGCAGCCGAGGGCCTCGATCTCCCGGTGCAGCCGGACCTTGACGCCTGAGACGTCCGTGTAGAAACGGGCCGTGCCCAGCCGCTGGTGTTCCGCCAGGACGGCTGCGACCCGGGTGGGCGGGACCGCGATGACCGCGATGTCGGCGGGCTCCGGGACCGGCTGCGCCAGCCCCGCACCGAGTGCCTCCGCGGCGCGCACCGCCGCCGGGTCCTCGTCGGTCAGGTACGTGGTCACGCCCTGCCGGCGCAGGGCGAGTCCGACCGAGGTCCCGATCAGGCCGGTACCCACGATGGCAACGGTGCGCATGCGGGCGTCCTCTCAGCCGTCAGGTCTGACCAGCGACCACTGTCGTGGAGCCGGATATGGGGCGCCTATCTCACCGCTATCGGCTCCCCCCGCATCCGGTGGTCATCCGCTCGGGCCGGACACGAGGACCGGGCACGAGAAAGGGGCCGCATGCCCTTGGGCATGCGGCCCCCGGAGGGCCGTGGTCCGTCTGCGGACGGATCAGGCGTCGCGCCTGCGCAGCACCGCGTGGCCGCCCACGGCCGCGGCGAGCGCCCACAGGAGGAGGACCAGCACCGCCGTCCCGCCGCCGTACGGCTCGGTGTCCTGCGTCATCAGGACGGTGCCGGCGACGCTCGGCATGTACTCGCTGGCGGTCGCCAGCCACTTGGCGCCGACGAGGGTCATCAGCTGGGGCAGTGCCATCAGCACCATGATGAGCGTGGTGATCGTGCCCGCCGCACTGCGCAGGACGGTGCCGATGCCGATGGACATCACCGCGAGCGCACCGAGGTAGACGGCCGCGCCGAGCGCCGTGGCGAACAGGTCGCCGCCGGTGTACGCGCCGTGCTCGCCCATGAAGGCGGCGGTGGTCAGCGAGGCCAGCACACTGAAGACGAATCCCGCGGCCGCCACGACCGCTACGACGACGCCCGCCTTGGAGAGCAGCATCCGGCCGCGGGCCGGCACGCTCTGGAGCGTGGCGCGGATGGAGCCGCTGGCGTACTCGCTGGTGAGCGCGAGGGTCGCCAGCACCACCACGGTGAGCTGGGAGATCAGGAACGCCTGGGCGGCCGCGTGGGGGGCGGGCGAGGCGACGTCGACCCCTTTCTGCGCGCTGGCGTCGGCCGACATCCCGACGATCGCGGCGAAGCCCACGGTGAGGACGAGGCCGACGACGAGGTTCCACCACGTCGCCCGGACGCTCCAGAGCTTGGTCCATTCGAAGGCGACGGCCCCACGGAGTCCCCCGCCCTTGACGGGTCCGACCAGCCGGGGTGCGGTTGCTGTTGTCATGTCAATCACACCTTCTGGGGGTCGGCGGCCGCGGTGACGGAGGGGGTGGTGTACTCGACGCTGGAAGCGGTGAGTTCCATGTAGGCCTGCTCAAGGCTTGCCTTGCGCAGGCTGAGTTCGTGCACGGGGACCTGGTTGCTGAAGGCCACGTCACCGATCTGCTCCAGGCTGCCGCCGACGACGATCAGCTCGCCGGGCGCCGTGCCGCCTCCCTGCTCCACGCTCATACCGGAGCGCACCAGCTCCCGCCGCAGGACGTCGGGCTGCGTGGTGCGGACCTTGACGGCGTTCAGGGAACTGCCCGCGATGACCTCTTCGATGGGGGCGTCGACGATGACCTTGCCCCGGCCGATGACCACCAGGTGGTCGGCGGTCTCCTGCATCTCGCTCATCAGGTGGCTCGAGACGAAGACGGTACGGCCCTCCGCGGCCAGGGAGCGCATGAGCTCCCTGACCCAGCGCACCCCGTCGGGGTCCAGGCCGTTGACCGGCTCGTCGAACAGCAGCACCTTGGGGTCGCCCAGGAGTGCGGCCGCGATGCCGAGCCGCTGGCCCATGCCGAGCGAGAAGGAGCCGATCCGCTTCTTGGCCACCTCGGTGAGCCCGACGGTCTCCAGGACCTGCGCGACCCGCGAGGCGGGGATGCCGTTGCTCCGCGCCATGCCGAGCAGGTGGTGGTGGGCGGAACGTCCCGGGTGCCCGGCGCGGGCGTCGAGCAGGGCCCCGACCTCGCGCAGAGGGTGGCGCAGCGATCCGTACGGCTTCCCGCCGATGAGCGCGCGTCCCGTCGTCGGCGCGTCCAGACCGACGATCATCCGCATGGTGGTCGACTTGCCCGCGCCGTTGGGGCCGAGGAAGCCGGTCACCTTGCCCGGGTTGATCTCGAAAGAGAGATCGGACACGGCTGTCTTGTCGCCGTACCGCTTGGTGAGTCGGTCCAGAGTGATCATCGCCTGGTGGCTCCTTCCGAGGTCGTACCCAGACACTAGGAATTCCGCGGGCCCCCGACATCTGGCGATCGGCAAGGAACGCACTCGACTTTCGACAGGTCTTGGGGCGGCGGCCCCTCTTGTAGCCTGCCGGGATGCAGCGATGGCAGGCGGTGCGGCGGCGTACGGAGCACTTACTGGGGAGCCCGGGCTCCCGCCCCTTCGGCGAGCGCGGCGACCTGGTGCTGCTCGCCGTCCTCCTGGTGCCTTCGGCGCTGGAGGCCGGCCGGCTCGCGTCCGCGCCGGGCCTCTGGCTGGCGGCCCTGGTGGTGATCAGCGCCGCGGTCGTGGTGGAGCGTACGGCCCCGCTGCTGTCCCTGCTGCTCGCCGCCTCGCTGTGCGTCTTCTACCCCTGGCTGGGCACCAGCGTGTGGACCGCGCTGGCCGCCGTCGTCCTGAGCTTCCTCGCCGGCAGCCGGGTGACCCGGCCCGCGCGGGCGCACGCCGTGTTCGCCCTCGCGGCGGTGGGCGGGCTGGTGGTGGCCGCCGGCTTCGCGGAGGTCAAGGACTGGCTCAGCCTGCTGCTGGTGGAGTTCGCCACCTCGGTCCTGCCGTGGTGGGTGGGCTACTGGTGGCGTCAGCGCGCCGCGCTGATGCACGCCGGCTGGGAGCGCGCCGAGCGGCTGGAGTGGAAGCAGCGCTACATCGCCGAGCAGGCCCGGCTCAAGGAGCGCTCGCGGATCGCCGAAGACATCCATGATTCTCTCGGCCACGAGCTCAGCGTGATGGCCCTGCTGTCCGGCGCCCTCGAACTGGCCCGGGGGGTCCCCGAGGAGCACCGGGCCTCGATCACGCAGCTGCGCGAGCGGTGCACGCGGGCCTCCGAGCAGCTGCACGAGGTCATAGGACTGCTCCGGGAGGAGGGCAGCGCGTCTTCCCTCAGCCCCTCCGACGAGTCGGTCGCCGAGCTGGTGCGCCGCTTCGAGCGGTCCGCCATGCCGGTGCGGTTCGTGGAGGAGGGCGAGGACTTCCCGCCGCACACGCTGCTCGCCGACCGCGCGGCCTACCGGGTGGTGCAGGAGTCGCTGACCAACGCGACGAAGCACGCGCCGGGCGCTGCCGTCACCGTACGGGTCACCCACCGGGCCGAGGAGACCGTCGTGTCGGTCTTCAACGAGCTGCCGCACCAGCGCGCCCCCGCCACGGGCAGCGGTTCCGGGCTGATCGGACTGGACGAGCGGGTCCGGCTGGCCGGCGGCTCGCTGCGGACCGGCCCCAGGTCGGGCGGGTTCGAGGTGCTCGCGCGGCTGCCCCGGCATCCGTCGGGGCAGCCGCCGGCGGACCAGGGTCCGCAACCGCCCGCGGCGGGGGCGGGCGGGACGGACGGGGGCGTCGGCGGCATCGGCAGCGGCTTCGGCGGCTTCGAGGAGGCCGGCCCGCCGCCCGGCGAGGACCCGCACCCCGAGGCGGCGCCGCCCGGCCGCAGCCACTCCGGGGCGGCACTGAGCCGGGCGCGGACCCGGCTGCGGCGCGACGTGCGGCGGGCCGCGCGGGTCCCCGTGCTGATCGGCGCCGGCATCGTCGCCCTGCTGGTGGGCCTGTACGTCTTCACGTCCGCGCTCACCTCGCTCGACCCCGGGAACTACGCGCGGATCCGGTTGGGCCAGCCCCGCGTGGAACTGGTGTCGGTGCTGCCCGAGCGGCGGATCAGCAAGCCTCCGCCGGTCGTCTTCGAACCCCCGGCCCCACAGGGGGCCGTGTGCGAGTACTACCGAACGGGTGGGAGCGTCTTCCAGCTCACCGACCGCATGTACCGGTTGTGTTTCAGGGATGATCTGCTGGTGGCCAAGGACAGTCTGTGACAACGAAGTCTGAGGAGCGGACGATGCGCATACTTCTCGCCGACGACGAGACGATTATCCGGGCGGGGGTCCGCTCCATCCTGACCACCGAGCCGGACATCGAGGTGGTCGCCGAGGCGTCCAACGGACGCGAGGCGGTGGAACTGGCCCGGATGCACCGCCCCGACGTGGCCCTGCTCGACATCCGGATGCCCGAGATGGACGGCCTGACGGCCGCGGGCGAGCTCCGGAACACCAACCCGGACACCGGGGTGATCATGCTGACCACCTTCGGGGAGGACAAGTACATCGAACGGGCGCTCGACCACGGCGTGGCCGGGTTCCTGCTGAAGGCCTCGGATCCGCGGGACCTGATTGCCGGAGTGCGGGCGGTGGCGGCCGGCGGCTCCTGCCTGTCCCCGCTCGTGGCCCGCAGGCTGATGACGGACCTGCGCCGGGCGCCCGCGCAGCGCGGCGAGGAGTCGGGGGACCGTACCGGCCTGCTGACCCAGCGCGAGCGGGAGGTCCTCGGGATGCTGGGCTCCGGTCTGTCGAACGCGCAGATCGCCGAGCGCCTCCATCTGGTCGAGGGCACCATCAAGACCTACGTCAGCGCGATCCTGAGCCAGTTGGGCGTACGCAACCGGGTGCAGGCGGCAATCATCGCCTACAAGGCGGGCCTGGTGGAGGACGGCCGCCCCAAGTAGGCCGCCACACAGGGGGCGCCGAGGCGGCCGGTCACCCGGCCGGCGCCCGGGTGTCCAGGATGAAGCGGGCCAGGCGGCGGGCTCCCTCGACCGCCTGGTCGGTGGTGAGGTAGCTGCACGAGAGCCTGATCTGGCGGTCGCCCGCGTCGTCGAGGTGGAAGTGGCGCATCGGGGTCCAGATGACGCCGTACTTCTGCGCCGACAGGCGCAGCGCGGCCGCGTCCGCCGGGAACGGCACATCGAGGGTCAGGAAGAACCCGCCACGGGGATCGTTCCACCGCACGCCGGCCGACTCCGGCCGCCCTGTGGGCAGTTCCTCGGCCAGGGTGTCCCGCAGCAGGCCCATGGTCCGCTGGTAGTGGCGTGCCGACGCCTCGTTGGCCTGCCGCAGCCCCCCGCCGTGCTGAAGCAGCAGGCCGGCGACGGCGGCCTGGCTCAGGCTGGAGGTGTTCACGGTGACCATGCTCTTGACCTTGGCCAGTTCGGCGGCCAGCAGTGTCGGCGCCCCGCCGTCGGCGCTCTCGACCGGCTGGTCGGCGACCACGAACCCGACGCGGGCTCCGGGGAAGGCGGTCTTGGCGAAGGAGCCCAGGTAGAGGACCCGCCGGTCGGTGTCGAGGGACTTCAGGGTGGGGTGGCGGACCGAGCTGAACACCCCGTAGGGGTTGTCCTCCAGGATGAGCAGGTCCCGCTCCGCCGCCGCGTGGAGCAGCGCCGTGCGCTTCGTGCGGCTCATGCTGGCGCCCGTGGGATTGGAGCAGTCGGGCACCACGTACAGGGCCCTGACACGCCGTCCGCCGGCTTCGATCTCCCGTACGGCTCGGTCCAGTCCCTCCAGGCTCACGCCGTCCTCGGTGCCCGGCACGGCGACGACCGGTATCCCCAGCAGGCTGGCCGCGCCGGTAATGCCGACGTAGCAGGGGCTGTCGACGAGGAGCACGTCCCGGGGATCCCTGAACAGTGTGCGCAGCGCCAGCAGGATGGCCTCCTGGCAGCCGACCGTCACGACCACGGCGGCGGGGTCCACGGTCATCCCCTCGTCCACCTCCAGCATGCGGGCGACGATGTCGCGTATCTGCCCCGCCGTCTCCCCGTACTGGTAGAGGGCGGTGCGGATGCGGTCCTCGGAGTGGCCGCGCGCCCGCAGGTGGTCGAGGTAGGTCTCGATGAGGCCGGGGATCCGGGCGACGTCGAAGTCGCCTTCGTACGGGCGCCCCGGCGCGAAGGAGATCGCGTCCGGGTACCGGGAGGTGACCTCGTTGAGGAAGTTCATCGTGTCGAGCGTCGGGTCGGACAGGCTGACGTGCAGTCCGGTCCGGGGAAGGACCCGCTCGGGGTCCGCGGTCGCCGCCGTGGTCGTCATCCGGGACTCCTGTCTGAGGACGGCCGGCCGTGCCCAGGCAGGACGACGGTGGCCGCGTTGATCGTGGCGGTCGAGGCGTGGCCGGTGAGCACCATCGTGTCGGCGAACTCCTCGGCCAGCAGGGTGAGCATCCGGTGGACACCGTCGGTTCCGCCGACGGCCAGCGCGTACAGCGCGGGGCGGCCGACGAACACGGCGCGGGCGCCGATTGCCAGGGCGACCAGCACGTCGGCCCCGCTCCGGACGCCGCCGTCCAGCAGTACGGGGCAGCGGCCCCGCACCGCGGCCACCACCTCGGGCAGCGCGTCGAGGGTGGCGGGTGCGCCGTCGAGCTGGCGGCCGCCGTGGTTGGAGACGATGATCCCGGCGACCCCCGCGGCCACGGCCGCCTCGGCGTCGGACGCGGTGAGCACGCCCTTCGCGAGGACCGGCAGGCCGCTCTCGTCCCGCAGCCGGGCCACCGCGCTCCAGTCCAGCGAGCGGTCGAAGGCCAGCCGGCTGTGCGCTCCCGGAGTGGCGGTGCCCGCGGCGACGGAACCGGCCAGGTTCACGGGGCTGATGTGGGCGGGTACTTCGAAGCCGTTGCGCAGGTCGCGCAGCCGGCGGCCGGTGAAGGGGGTGTCGACGGTCAGCACGAGCGCCTGGTAGCCGCAGGAGCGGGCGCGGCGGGCGAGCGCGAGCGTGGTGCCGGGCTCACGGAACCAGTAGAGCTGGAGCCACAGCGGGGCGGTGGCGGCCTCGGCCACCCGTTCCAGCAGCTGGCCGGCGAACGTGCTGACGACGAGCGGCAGTCCGAGCCGACCGGCCGCCGCGGCCGTGCCGGACTCGCCGTCCGGGTGGGCGAGCCCGTGGTAGGCGACGGGGGCGATCCCGACGGGCGCCGCCCAGCGGGAGCCGAGAACCTCCACCGCGGTGTCCGGTTCCTCGATGCCGGGCAATGCCTTGGGGCGCAGCCGCACCGCGTCGAAGACGGCCTGGTTGGCGGCGAGGGTCCGCTCCCGGCCTGCGCCGCCCGCGATGAAGTCCCAAGTCGCGGGCGGCAGTTCGGCGCGGGCCAGCTCGGCGAAGTCCGCCAGGGTGAGCGGCTGGGGCGCTGCCCTCCCGGGCCGGCGCGGCCCGGGAGGGGTACGGGGGCGGGCCGCGGCCGTCATCGGCCGGCCACTTCCCGCTCCCTCTCCACTGCCTCGTACAGCGCCTTGATATTGGAACTTCCGAAGCCCCGGGCCCCGTTGCGCTGGATGTACTCGTAGAAGAGCGTGCCGCGCGGGTAGGGCGAGCGGGTGAAGATCTGGAGCAGGTAGCCCCATTCGTCGCGGTCCGCGAGGACGCTCGTCTCGCGCAGTTCGGCGATCCGGTCCGCCATGCCGCTGACCCGGCGGGCGAGAAGGTCGTAGTACGCGTCCGGGGTGTTCAGGAAGTTCACGCCGCGCTCGCCCAGCGAGCGGACCGAGTCCACGATGTCGTCCACGAGGAAGGCCAGGTGCTGGACGCCCGCACCGTTGTGGGCGCTGAGGAACCGGTCGATCTGGCCGGGCAGCCGGGAGTCGTCGGGCTCGATGAGGGTGAAGGTGACGCCGCCGTCGGCGCCCCGCACCACGATGGAGTCCATCGCCTGCTCACCGACCTGGATGTACTCGGACGAGTAGTACGGCATGCCGAAGGCGGCCTCGTAGAACGCGGCCGTCTTGCGCAGGGTGCCGGCCTCCAGGCACACGGCGACGTGGTCGAGGACGGGCCGGGCGACGGAGGCGGTGTCGGCGGCGGGCAGCAGGGCCCAGTCCCGGTCGGGCGGCAGTTGGCCGGCATGGCCCTCGGCGGCGGGGAGCAGGGTGTGCCGGATGTCCCCGAAACCGGAGACCACGGCGTACTCGCCGTCCTGGCCGCGCACCCGGGAGGGGGCGGGCCGGTGGAGGACAGCGGCGCCGGCGAGCACAGCGCGGTCGAAGGCCTCCGTCACGTCGGCGCAGGTGAAGGCGAGGTCCGCGATGGAGTCGCCGTGCAGCTCCACGTACGAGGCGACCGGGCAGTGCGGCTCCAGGGCCTGGGTGACGACGAGGGTGACCGCGCCGTCGCGCAGCACGGTGGACCTGCGGTCACGCGTGCCGGTGGCCGGACCGGCCACGGCCACCGGCACGAAGCCGAGGCTGCCGATGAGGAAGCCGGTGGCTTCCCGGTCGTCCGAAACGTACAGCTCGGCATAGGCGATGGCGCTTGGCGGCATGGCGTCTCCAAGAACGGGTGAATGCCCGGGAGAGCCCGCATGAAAAGGTCTCCAGCATTCTCTGCCAGGAAATGGGATGCAAATTTCCAGAGCAGTCTACAAATCGCTCATATACCCTCGCTATCGGCTCGATATCCAAGTCGGCAAGCCGCCCAAATAACCCCGAGCAACCGGTTGACCTGCACGTCAGAGGCTTGTTAGCGTCCCAGTTCGCCCTTAATCGAATGACACTCAAGCAACACCACGTAGTTTTCCACGCAACATGGAATTGCCGGGTGCTCCGGCGGACGATTGTGAGGGACAGGTGTCTGAGTTCGCCGCCATTCGGCACGGTCTGACCAGCGCACAGCACGAGGTGTGGCTCGCACAACAGCTGGATCCGCAGAGCACCCACTACAAGACCGGCTCCAGCCTGGAGATCAGCGGTCCCATCGACCATGCCGTGCTGAGCGCCGCCCTGCGGCACACCATGGCCGAGACGCAGACCTTGTGCTCCCGCTTCCTCGTCGACGAGCAGGGGCCCTACCGGGTGCACTGCCCGGTCGCCCCGGAGGACCAGGAGGGTCAGGACGCCCCGACGGCCGCGGACGGCAGCCCCCTCACACCGGTGCGGCTGCCGCACCTCGACCTCACCGGGCATGGGGACCCGGAGGCCGAGGCGCTCCGCTGGATGGAGGACGACCGCGCCACGCCCGTGGCCCTGGACCGCCCCGGCCTGAGCAGCCACGCCCTGTTCACGCTCGGCCCGGACCGGCACATGTACTACCTGGGTGTCCACCACATCGTCCTCGACGGCACGAGCATGTCCCTCTTCTACGAGCGGCTCGCCGAGGTGTACGCGGCGCTGCTGGGAGGGCGCGAGATCCCGCCCGCCTCCTTCGGCAACATGGACCAGCTCGTCGCCGGCGAGGAGACCTACCGCGCCTCCGGCCGGCACACGAAGGACCGCGCGTACTGGACCGGACTGTTCGCCGACCGCCCCGACCCCGTCTCGCTCACCGGCCGCAGCAGCCGGCTCGCCCTCGCCGGCACCCTGGCCAGCCTGCGCCTGGGCCCGGAGCGCACCCGGGTGCTCGACCGGGTCGCCGAGGCGTCCGACTCCTCCTGGGCGCGGGTGGTCATCGCCGCCGTCGCCGCCTTCCTGCACCGGATGACGGGCGCGCGGGACATCGTCGTGTCCCTGCCGGTGACGGGCCGCTACGGCGCCAACGCCCGGACCACGCCCGGCATGGTCTCCAACCAGCTGCCGCTGCGGCTGACGGTGCGTCCGGAGGCGGCCTTCACCGAGCTGATCGCCGAGGTCTCCACCGCCCTGAGCGGCCTGATGGCCCACAGCCGCTACCGGGGCGAGGACCTGAACCGCGAGCTCGGCGTGTCCGGCGGGGGCGCCGGCGTGCTCGGCCCGACGGTCAACGTCCTGCCCTACACCCGGCCCGTGGACTTCGACGGCTCGCTCGGCGTGATGCGCAGCCTCGGCTCAGGACCGACCACCGACCTCAACTTCGTCCTGACGGGCACCCCCGAGTCCGGGATCCG
Source organism: Streptomyces sp. NPDC003042 (assembly GCF_053591315.1). Taxonomy (NCBI): domain Bacteria; kingdom Bacillati; phylum Actinomycetota; class Actinomycetes; order Kitasatosporales; family Streptomycetaceae; genus Streptomyces; species Streptomyces sp. NPDC003042. Next base: position 10,689 of record NZ_JBSFTP010000079.1, on the reverse strand, counting down.
GGTGGACTTCGAGGGCAACCCGCAGCTGTACGGCGCCGAGGACCTCGGTTCGCTCCAGGAGCGTTTCGTCGGCCTGCTGGAGAGCCTGACGGCCGATCCGGCCGCGCCGGTGGGCCGGGCCGCACTCCTCGCGGAGGAGGAGCGCCGGCGCATCCTCACCGAGTGGAACGACACGGCGCACGAGGTCCCCGCCGCCACCCTGCCGGAGCTGCTGGCGGCGCAGGCCGCCCGTACCCCGCAGGCCGAGGCCCTCGTGTTCGAGGGGACCTCCCTGACCTACGCCGAGCTCGACGCCCGTGCGGAGCGGCTGGCCCGGATGCTGGTGGCCCGGGGGGCCGGGCCGGAGTCGTTCGTCGCCGTGGCCCTGCCCCGGTCCACCGAACTCGTCGTCGCCCTGCTCGCCGTACTGAAGTCGGGGGCCGCGTACGTCCCCGTCGACCCGGGCTACCCGGCCGACCGCATCGCGCACATCCTGAGCGACGCGGGCGCCATGCTGGTGCTCACCTCGCGGGAGACCGAGGAGCGGCTGCCCGAGGAGGGCACCCCGCGGCTGGTGCTGGACGGCCCCGGTGCGGCCGACGCGGCCGACGTCACCGGCGCGGCCGCAGGCACGGCGGCGAAGCCCCGGGCGGCCCTCGAACCCCGCCACCCCGCCTACGTCATCTACACCTCGGGATCCACCGGCCGCCCCAAGGGCGTGGTGATCTCCCACCAGTCCATCGTGAACCGGCTGGCCTGGATGCAGGACACCTACCGGCTCGACGGCTCCGACCGCGTCCTGCAGAAGACCCCGTCCGGCTTCGACGTGTCCGTGTGGGAGTTCTTCTGGCCGCTGGCCGAGGGCGCCACCCTGGTCGTCGCCCGGCCCGAGGGCCACATGGACCCGGCCTACCTGACCGAGGTCGTCGCACGCGAACGCATCACCACCCTGCACTTCGTGCCCTCGATGCTCGACGTGTTCCTGCGCGAGCCGGCCGCCGCGTCCCTCACCGGGATACGCCGCGTCTTCTGCAGCGGCGAGGCGCTCTCCCCCGAGCTGAGCGCCCGCTTCCTGGCCGTGTCCGACGCCGAACTGCACAACCTCTACGGGCCGACGGAAGCCGCCGTCGACGTGACGTACTGGCCGTGCGCCGAGGGCAGCGGCCAGGTCCCCATCGGCCTCCCCGTCTGGAACACCCGGATGTACGTACTGGACGCCGCGCTGCGTCCCGTGCCGCCCGGCGTGCCCGGCGAGCTGTACATCGCCGGCGTCCAGCTCGCGCGCGGCTACCTCGGCCGCCCCGGCCTCACCGCCGAACGGTTCACCGCCAACCCGTACAGCGCCACCGGCGAGCGCATGTACCGCACCGGCGACCTCGCCCGCTGGAACCACCAGGGCCACCTGGAGTACATCGGCCGCGCGGACCACCAGGTCAAGCTCCGCGGCTTCCGCATCGAACTCGGCGAGATCGAATCCACCCTGCTGCGGCAGCCGGAGATCGGCCAGGCCGCCGTACTCCTGCGCGAGGACCAGGCGGGCGACCAGCGCCTGGTCGCCTACCTCGTACCGGCCGCCGGAGGCCGCCCCGACCCCGGGGCGCTCACCGGCCCGCTGCGCGAGCTGCTCCCCGACTACATGGTCCCCTCGGCCTTCGTCGTCCTGGACACCCTCCCCGTCACCCCCAACGGCAAGCTGGACCGCAAGGCCCTGCCCGCCCCTTCCTACACGGCCCGCGCGGAGCGGCGCGCGCCCCGCACCCCGCGCGAGGAGATCCTCCGCACGCTCTTCGCTGAGGTCCTCGCCGTCGACGAACCCGGCATCGACGACAACTTCTTCGAGCTCGGCGGGCACTCCCTGCTCGCCACCCGCCTGATCAGCCGCATCCGCACGGCGCTCGGCGCCGAGGTGCCGATCCAGCAGGTCTTCGAGGCGCCCACCGTGGCCGGCCTCGCCCGCGCCCTCCACGGCGCGGGCCGGGCCCGTACCGCGGTCACCGCCCGGCAGCGGCCCGAGCGGCTGCCACTGTCCTTCGCGCAGCAGCGCCTGTGGTTCCTGCACCAGTACGAGGGAACGTCGGCGCTCTACAACATCCCGGCCGCGCTGCGGCTCACCGGGCCGGTGGACGGTACGGCCCTCGCGGCCGCGATCGGCGACGTGGTCGCCCGGCACGAGAGCCTGCGAACGGTCTTCGCCGAGGACGAGCACGGCCCCCACCAGGTCGTCCTCTCCCCGGCCCAGGCGGCGCCCCGCCTGGAGAGCGCCGACACGGACGCCGGGCGGCTCGACGCGGACCTGGCCCGCGCCGCCCGGCACCGCTTCGACCTCGCCCGCGAGACACCGCTGCGCGCCACGCTGTTCAAGGTGGCGCCGCAGGAACACGTCCTGATGCTGGTGCTCCACCACATCGCCGGGGACGGCTGGTCGCTGGCCCCGCTGGCCCGGGACCTGGGGTCCGCCTACGCCGCCCGCCTGGGCGCGGCGGCTCCCGGCTGGGCGCCGCTGCCCGTCCAGTACGCCGACTACACGCTCTGGCAGCACGAGCTGCTCGGCGCCGCCGGCGACGGGGACAGCGAGGGCGGCCGGCAACTCGCGCACTGGAAGGCGGCCCTGGCCGGGCTGCCGGAACGCCTCGAACTGCCCGCCGACCGGCCCTACCCGGCGCGCCGCAGCAATGCCGGGGCGCGCTTGGACCTGTCCGTCCCGGCGGGCCTGCACCGCTCGTTGGCCGCACTGGCCGCCGAGACGCGCACCAGCGTGTTCATGGTGCTCCAGGCCGCGCTCGCGGGCCTGCTGACGCGGCTCGGCGCGGGTGAGGACATCCCGATCGGCTCGACCATCGCGGGGCGCACGGACGCCGAGGTGGAGAACCTGGTCGGCTTCTTCGTCAACACGCTGGTGCTGCGCACCGACACCGCCGGCGATCCGACGTTCCGCGAACTCCTGGGCCGCGTCCGCGACACCGACCTCGCCGCCTTCGCCCACCAGGACGTGCCCTTCGAGCGTCTCGTCGAGGCGCTCAACCCGGACCGCGGGGCGGCCCACCACCCGCTGTTCCAGGTGATGCTGACCTTCGACACCACCCAGCAGGACGCCCTCGGTGAGCTGAACCGGCTTCCGGGGGTGCGGACTGACCTGGTGCCCATCCACGCCGGACTGTCCAAGTTCGACCTGGCCTTCGCCTTCGACGAGAGCCGGAACGGCGACGGTGCGGCGGCCGGGCTGAGCCTGGCCGTGGAGTACAGCACCGAGCTCTTCGACGCGGAGACGGCCCGCACCCTCTCCGAGCGGCTGCTGCGGCTCCTGGCCGCCGTGGTCGCGGAACCGGGGCTGCGCCTGTCGGACGTGGACATCCTGGCCCCGGGCGAGCAGCACCGGCTGCTGGTCGAGGCCAACCGGCCGGACCGGACTGCCGGGGCCACGGGGGTCACCGGGGCCACCGGGGCCACCGGGGCCACCGGGGCCACCGGGGCCACTCTGCCCGAGCTCTTCGAGCAGCAGGCCGCCCGCTTCCCGGACCGCACCGCCCTCACCTTCGAGGGCGCCTCCCTCACGTACGCGGAGCTGAACGCCCGCGCCAACCGGCTCGCCCGGCTGCTGGCCGGCCGCGGGATCGGCCCGGACTCCCTGGTCGCGCTGGCGCTGCCCCGCTCCGCCGAGCTGGTGATCGCCCTGCTCGCCGTGGTCAAGTCCGGCGCCGCCTACGTGCCCCTCGACCCCGACTACCCGGCCGACCGCCTCGCCTACGTACTGTCCGACGCGGCTCCCGCCGTCCTGCTCACCGACCAGGACACCGCGGTCCGGCTGCCGGCCCACGAGGTGCCCCGCATCGTCGTCGGCGGCCCACAGTCGCCCGCGGACGAAGTGGCCGGATACGGCGACGCCGACCTCGGCCAAGGCGAGCGGCTCCGGCGGCTGGACCCGCAGGACACCGCGTACGTCATCTACACCTCCGGTTCGACCGGGCGCCCCAAGGGCGTGGCGGTGCCGCACCACAACGTCGTACGGCTCTTCTCCGCGACCGCCCACTGGTTCGGCTTCGACGAGCGGCAGGTGTGGACCCTCTTCCACTCGTACGCCTTCGACTTCTCCGTCTGGGAGCTGTGGGGAGCGCTGCTGCACGGCGGCCGGCTCGTCGTCGTGCCGCACTCCGTCACGCGCGACCCCGCCGCGTTCCTGCGGCTGCTGGAGCGCGAGCGGGTCACCGTGCTGAACCAGACGCCGTCGGCCTTCTACCAGCTGGCGGCCGCCGACCGCGAGCACACCCCGGACCTGGCCCTGCGCACGGTGGTGTTCGGCGGCGAGGCCCTGGATCCGTCCCGGCTGCGGGACTGGTACGAGCGGCACCCGCAGGACGCCCCGACGCTGGTCAACATGTACGGGATCACCGAGACCACCGTCCACGTGTCCCACTTCCCGCTGGACCGGGCCACGGCCGCGGCCGCCTCGGCGAGCACCATCGGCGTCAACATCCCCGACCTGCGCGTGTACGTCCTGGACTCGCGGCTGCGGCCCGCCGCACCGGGCGTCACCGGCGAGATGTACGTGGCGGGCGCCGGCCTCGCCCGCGGCTACCTCGGGCGGCCGGGGCTCACCTCGGACCGCTTCCCCGCCGACCCGTACGCCGCTCTCTTCGGCGAGTCGGGGACGCGGATGTACCGCACGGGCGACCTGGCCAGGCGCCGGGTCGACGGCGGACTCGACTACCTGGGCCGCGCCGACCACCAGGTGAAGATCCGCGGCTTCCGGATCGAACTCGGCGAGATCGAGGCCGTGCTGGCCGCACACCCCGCCGTCGACGACGTCGCCGTGCTGCTGCGCGAGGACGTACCCGGCGACCTCCGGCTCGCCGCGTACGTGGTCACGGGCACGAGCGTGCCCGCCCGGACGCTGCACGACCACGCCGCGGCCCAGCTCCCCGAGCACATGGTGCCCTCGGCGTTCGTCACCCTCGACGCCCTGCCGCTGACCCCCAACGGCAAGCTCGACGGCAAGGCGCTGCCCGCCCCGGCCCACAGCGCGCGCGCCGCCGGGCGCGCACCGCGCGGCCCGCGCGAGGACATCCTGTGCACGCTGTTCGCGGAGGTGCTCGCCGTACCCCGGCTGACCATCGACGACAGCTTCTTCGACCTCGGCGGCCACTCCCTGCTCGCCACCCGGCTCGCCGGCCGGATCCGTACGGTGCTGGGCGTGGAGCTGTCCGTACGGCAGCTGTTCGAGACGCCCACGGTCGCCGGGGTCGCCGCGGCCCTGGACCACGCGGAGCGTGCCCGCACCCCGCTGACGGCCGGGACGCGTCCCGGCCGGCTGCCGCTCTCCTACGCCCAGCAGCGGCTGTGGTTCCTGCACCGGCTCGAAGGCCCGTCGCCCACCTACAACATCACTGGTGCGCTGCGGCTGACCGGCCTGCTCGACCCCGAGGCGCTGCGGGGGGCCTTCCAGGCCGTCATCGCCCGCCACGAGAGCCTGCGGACGGTCTTCACGGAGGACGGCCAGGGTGCCTGGCAGACCGTTCTGGAGCCCGAGCGGGTCCGGTTCGAGCTGCCGGTGACAGAGACCACCGAGGAGCGGCTCGACGAGCGGCTGACGCACGCCGCCCGTCACAGCTTCGACCTGGCCGCCGACATCCCGGTCCGGGCCGAGCTGTTCCAGCTCTCCCCCACAGGACACGTGCTGCTGCTGTCGGTCCACCACATCGCGGGCGACGGCTGGTCACTGGGGCCGCTGGTGCGGGACCTGGCGACCGCCTACACCGCCCTCGCGGAAGGCCGCGCCCCCGAGTGGGCCCCGCTGCCCGTGCAGTACGCGGACTACGCGCTGTGGCAGCGTGCCTCGCTCGGCGACGCATCCGACGCCGGCAGTGCGGCGGGCCGCCAGCTCGCCCACTGGAAGCAGGCCCTGGCGGGGGTGCCCGACCTGCTGGAGCTCCCCGCCGACCGGTCGCGTCCGGCCGTCGCCTCGCATCGGGGCGGCCGGGTCCCGCTGACCGTGCCGGCGGACCTGCACCGGCGGGTCGCCGAACTGGCCAAGGAGTCCCGTACCAGCGTCTTCATGATCCTCCAGGCGGCACTGGCCACCCTGCTGAACCGGATGGGCGCGGGCGACGACATCCCCATCGGCACGCCGGTCGCGGGCCGCACCGACGACGCGGTCGACGAGGTCGTCGGCTTCTTCGTCAACACCCTGGTGCTGCGCACCGACACGGCGGGCAACCCGACCTTCCGGGAGCTGCTCGACCGCGTCCGGGAAGCCGACCTGACGGCATACGCCCACCAGGACCTCCCCTTCGAGCGCCTGGTGGACGCACTCAGCCCGGCCCGGTCGCTCTCCCACAACCCCCTCTTCCAGGTCCTGCTGAGCCTGGACACCACCCAGCAGAACGCGCTCGCGGCGCTGTCCGCCACCGGTCTCGCCGTGGAGCCGATCGCCGTCGAGAGCGGCGTCGCCAAGGTCGACCTGGCCTTCGAACTCGCCGAGCACCGGGACGCCGAGGGCGCCCCCGCCGGACTGGAGGGCGCCGCCGAGTTCAGCACCGACCTCTTCGACCAGGCGACGGTCAGTGCCCTCGCCGCGCGCTTCCTGCGGCTGCTCGACGCCCTGACCGCCGATCCGGGCCGGCGCATCGCGGAACCGGACGTGCTCGACGCGGCCGAACTGCACCGCGTGCTGGTCGAGTGGAACGACACCCCGCGCACAGCGGACTCCCGGACCTTCGCCGAGTACGTCGAGCGCCATGCCTCCGAGGCCCCGGAGCGCGTGGCCGTCGAGTCCGAGGACGGCAGCCTGACCTATGCCGAGCTCAACGCGCGGGCCAACCGGCTGGCCCGCCGGTTCATCGAACGGGGCGTGGGCGCCGAGCAGTTCGTCGCGCTGGCGCTGCCCCGCTCGGCCGACCTGGTCACCGCCACGCTCGCCGCCTTCAAGGCGGGCGCCGCCTACGTGCCGATCGACCCCGCGTACCCCGCCGAGCGCATCGCCTACCTGGTCGAGGACGCCGCCCCGGCGCTGATCGTCACCACCGCCGACATCGCCGCGGGACTGCCCGACACCGCGGCTCCGCGGCTCCTGCTGGACGGCTCCGGGACCGCGCGGGAGCTCGCGCAGCTGCCCGCGCACGACGTCACCGACGCGGAACGGCGGACCCCGCGGCGGCCCGGCCACCCGGCGTACATGATCTACACCTCGGGCACCACCGGCCGGCCCAAGGGCGTCGTCGTGACGCACGCCGGACTCCCCGGGCTGCTGGACATCTTCACTCGCGACTGCGCCACCGGACCGGGCAGCAAGGTCCTCCAGCACCTCTCGCCGAGCTTCGACGCGGCGTTCTGGGAGCTGTCGATGGGCCTCCTCACCGGCGCGACGCTGGTCGTCGCACCGGCGGACCTCACCCCGGGACCGGAGCTGGCCGAGCTGGCGAACCGGTTCCGCGCCACCCATCTCAGCCTGACGCCCGCCGTCCTGGGGCTCCTGCCCGAGGGCGCACTGCCCACCGTCACGACCCTGGTCGTGGGCGCGGAGACGAGCCCGCCGGAGCTGGTGGAGCGCTGGTCGGCCGGGCGTACGCTGCTCAACTCGTACGGCCCCACGGAGACCACGGTCTGCTCCACCATGAGCGGGCCGCTGTCCGGCCCCGTCACCCCGCCCATCGGCGCCCCCGTCGCCAACAGCTCCGTCTACGTCCTGGACACCGCCCTGCGGCCGGTGGCCCCCGGCGTCCCCGGCGAGCTCTACGCGGCGGGATCCCACCTGGCCCGCGGCTACCACGAGCGGCCCGCGCTGACCGCGGAGCGCTTCGTCCCCGACCCGTACGGGGTCCCCGGCACGCGGATGTACCGCACCGGCGACCTGGTGCGCTGGCTGCCGAACGGCGAGCTGGAGTACCTGGGGCGCGTCGACACCCAGGTCAAGATCCGCGGGCTGCGGATCGAGCCGACCGAGATCGAGTCGGTCATCGTCGAGCGCCCAGAGCTGGCCAGGGCGGCCGTGATCGTACGCGAGGACCGCCCGGGCGACCGGCGGCTCGTGGCGTACGTGGTGCCGGAGCACGGACACGTGCTGGACGTGCCCCGGCTCCGCGCCGAGCTGCGCGGCATCCTGCCCGACCACATGATCCCTACGGCGTTCGTCTCCCGGGACGCCCTGCCCCTGACGATCAACGGCAAGCTGGACCGCAAGGCGCTGCCCGCACCCGACTACACCGCGCAGACGTCGGAACGCGGCCCGCGCACCCCGCGTGAGCAGCGGCTGTGCGAGCTCTTCGCCGAGGTACTGGGGCAGGAGTCGGTCGGCATCGACGACGGCTTCTTCGACCTCGGCGGCGACAGCATCCTCTCCATCCAGCTGGTCGGCCGGGCCCGCGCGGCCGGGCTCGTCGTGTCGGTGCGCGACATCTTCGAGCACCAGACGCCGGCGCTGCTCGCCGAATCGGTGACCGTCGCGGACGACTCGGACCGGCCTTCGACGGGCGCCGAGGTGTCGGCGTATGGCGCGGCGCCGATGACCCCCATGATGGGATGGTTCGCCGACCTCGGCTCCGACCAAGCCGAGTTCAACCAGTCCGCGGTCCTGCACGTGCCCGCCTCCCTGGACTTCAAAGCCCTGGGCAGCGCGCTGGGCACCGTCCTCGACCACCACGACGCCCTGCGGATGCGGGTCGCCGACGACTGGACCATCGCCGTTCCCGAGCCGGGTTCCGTGACCGCCGCCGACTGCCTGACCCGGTACGACGCCACGGGTCTCGACGAGGAGGCGGTGCGCTCCGCCGTGGTCGCGCAGGCAGGCGAGGCCCGGTCCCGGCTGGACCCGGCGGGCGGGCTGATGCTCCGGGCCGTCTGGATCGACCGGGGAACCGACCGGGACGGGCTCCTCGTCCTGGTCGCGAACCACCTGGTCATGGACGGTGTCACCTGGCGGATCGTGATCCCCGACCTGGTCACGGCGTACCAGGGCGGCACGCTCGCCCCGGTGGGCACCCCGTGGCGCCACTGGGCCCGGGCGCTCGCGGACCTCGCCACCGGGGCGCAGGCCGAGGCGCAGTTCGACCACTGGAGCGCGGTGCTCGGCGCCGCGCCCCGGGCCCTGCGGGTGGACCGTGCCCGCGACACCCACGCGAGCGCCGGGGAGATCACCGCCGAGCTCGACGCGGAGACGACCGAGGCCCTGCTCACCTGGGTGCCGGGCACCGTCAACGCCGGCATCAACGACGTGCTGCTGGCCGCCTTCGCGGTCGCGGTCGCCGAGTGGCGGCGCGGCCGCGGCGGCGACCCCGACGCCCCGGTGGTGGTCGACCTGGAAAGCCACGGCCGGCACGAGGACGCCGTGGCCGGGGCCGAACTCAGCCGCACGGCGGGCTGGTTCACCTCGATGTACCCGGTACTCCTGGCACCGCACGGCGGCGGCGTCGTCGGCGTCGGTGTGGTTGACAGCACGGGTGGCACCGGCGGCACCAGCGGCACCGGGCCGGCGATGGTGCCGGCCCTGAAGGCCGTCAAGGAGCAGCTGCGCTCCGTGCCGGGGAACGGCCTCGGCTACGGCCTGCTGCGCCACCTCAACCCCCGTACCCGCTCCGTGCTGGCCGAGCTGCCCGTGCCCGAGTTCGGCTTCAACTACCTGGGCCAGATCGGCCAGGGCGGAAGCGAAGGCGGCCACTGGACGGTCGCCGGCGCGGACGTCGCGGGCATCGACGGGGCCATGCCGCTGGCGCACCCGGTGGACCTCAACGCCTCGGCGCGCGAGACCCCTTCCGGTACGCGGCTGCTGGCGACCTGGACCTACGCGGCGCGCTCGCTGCGGCCGGAGGACGTCCGGCAGCTGTCCGACGCGTGGTTCCGGGCGCTGAAGCGTCTCGTCGAGGAGGCCCGCCACCCCGGCGCCGCCGGCCTCACCCCGTCGGACGTCACCCACCCGGCGGTCACACAGGCCGAGATCGAGCGCCTGGAGCGGTCCGTCCCCGGGCTGCGGGACATACTGCCGCTCGCACCTCTCCAGGAGGGGTTCCTCTTCCTCAACCTGTACGACGAGAACACCCGTGACGTGTACGTGGGACAGATCTCCTTCGACCTGAGCGGCCCGTTCGACGCGGCTCGGATGCGGGCGGCTGCCGAGGCCCTGCTGCGGCGGCACGACAACCTGCGCGCCGGCTTCCGCCAGACCACCTCAGGCGCCTGGGTGCAGGTCATACCGGCCGAGATCGAACTCAGCTGGCGGGAGATCGACCTGACCGGTCTCGCCGCCGAGGAGCGGTCACGGGCGTCGGACCGGGCCGCCGCCGAGGACCGGGACCGCCGCTTCGACCTGACGCAGCCGCCGCTGCTGCGGTTCGCGGTCGTCAGGCTGGGCGAGGATCGGGTACGGCTGGTGATGACGAACCACCACATCGTGCTCGACGGCTGGTCGATGCCGGTGCTGCTCCGCGAGCTCATGGCCCTGTACGCCGCCGGCGGTGAGCCGGGTGACGGGGCGGGTCTGCCGCGGGTGCGGCCGTACCGGGACTACCTGGCGTGGCTGGACGGCCGGGACCGGGAGGCGGCGCGGGAGGCGTGGGCGGAGTCGTTCTCGGGTCTGGAGAGTGCCAGTCTGATCGCTCCGGGGGCACCGTCCGTCGAGTCGGCGCCGGTGAGCATCGCGTTCGGTCTGGACGCCGAGGACAGTGGTGCGCTCGGTGCGTGGGCGCGAAGCCACGGCGTGACGATGAACACCGTGGTCCAGGGCGC
>NZ_JBSFTP010000078.1:0-36070 GCF_053591315.1 Streptomyces sp. NPDC003042 | reverse complement strand
AGCTGCTTCTTGATCACCTGCTTGTCGACCTTGTTCACCGTGCCGCCCGTGCCCGTGCCGTCCCCGCCCACCGCTGTGGCGTCGCCCTGGTTGATCGCGTCGGCACTGGCGTTACCGCCGGTGGCGTTACCGGTGTTGATCTCGCACTTGCCCTTGCACTCGCCGACACCCGAGTCGGCGTTGCCGCCGGTAGCGGTACCGCCGACCGTGGTGTTCTCGGCGTTCGCGTCCCCGCCGGTACCGATGCCGTCGGCGCTGTCGGCGGGAAGGAGGGCGACGGCCTGCGGGACGGCGGCCGGTGCTGCCATCGCGGTCGCCGGCAGGGCGATACCGCCACCCACCAGCGCCAGGGAAGCTCCGGCCAGGACGATACGACGGGTCGAGAAACGCTCGAACATGGGAATTCTCCATTCGACGTAAAGGGAATTTATAAACCGCCCCGCGAAATAGGTCGGGAGCAATTCTTTCGGCCTCGAACTCTCGGGGCCCCGGTGAGGACGTGCTTCAAATAAACCCTGCGGGAGGGCATGCGTCACGCCACTCGAATACGTGGCTTGACGTCTAAAACCGATCTTGGTAAAAGGCTGCCGCCATGCTGGGGCGAGCCGTCCGGCGCCCGGCGCAGCCTTCTGCACACAAGGACGTTTGGGGAGTCGAGGGCAAGCCGCACCTCTCGCTCCACAGTGATCACGACGGGCGCGGCTGGGGCGCCGGGACGCGCAGCCACCGCGCCACCCGGCGTGGCCGAATCGGGGCGTATGACGGGCCCATGACCTCAGCCGGGCATCGCATCGTGGTCCACGAGCCGAGCCCGACTGGCGGCCGCCACGTCTCCATCGGCCGCGACCAGCTCGGTACCGCTGCCGCCTGCCACGGGTCCGAACCGCCGCGGAGTCCGCGTGTCACCTGCCGCCGGTGGACACAGGCGGCCCCGGGTCAGACGGCTGTGCGCCGGAGCGGGAGCCCGGCTGCGGCCACGCGTACAGGCGGGCAACCATCGACGTCGACCCGTCCAGGTCCACCGGCACCTGATGGACGGCCCGTCCGTCCGCCCCGTGCTGCCGGGGCAGGACCGGCGTACCGCCACGCCTCACCCGACCACATGACAGCTCCGACACCGCCAGAGCCACGGCTGTGCCCCAGCCGCGCGCGCCGGTCACGGGCGGGGGGTGTTGTGGTGCTGGGGGTCAGTCGAAGTTCGAAGGTGGCGACTACGGGGGCATGGTCGGACTCCGGGAATTTGCCGTTGGTGGCGAAGGCGAGGGAGTCGTCGTGGAGGATTTCGTTGTGGATCTCTGAGCCGCGGTAGTGGGTCAGGAGATCGCGGGTGACGAGCATGTGGTCGATCATCTGCCCGCGGCCGCGGTGGAAGAGGGTGGGCGGCGTCGGACTTCGGCTTGGTACTGACCAGGGGCGCGCCGTCGAGGTTGGTGCCGGAGAGCAGCTCCTTTATCCGTATCGGCGCGTTTCGTGGAAGAAGCCGTCGATGACGTGCAGTTGCCCTGTGCGGGCAGCCTCGTCGTAGACGTGTTTGCCGACGGCGAGGTCGAGCACGCCCAGGCCGAAGGGTGAGAACACCACCGGCCGGTCTTGCGGCAGTGCCGCGCGTCCGGTCGTGACGTCGTGCAGCGTGCCGGTGAGGAAGTCGCGGTTCCCGGTGAGCTGCTCGGCCAGGTGGGGTGAGGTGTCGGCTTTGAGGCAGTGCTCGACGTCGTCGACGATGTTGGTCGAGGCGAGCAGGATCTCGGGGGCGAGGTCGCGCAGTGACACGTGCAGGACCAGGGGGTTGTGGTCGAACCATGCCGGGTCGGTGATGTGTGGCCGGCTGGCGACGGTCGCGAAGACCAGCAGGTCGCTGGAGCGGATCAGCTCCTCGGGGCTGTCGTGCACGGTGATCCGGGTGGTCGCATGGGTGGCTTGCAGGTAGCTCTGGAAGCCGGCCGCGCTGTCGGCAGAGATGTCATGCACGCCGATTTCGTCGAAGGACCAGCCGGTCGCGGTCAGGAAGGTATGGATGTAGCGGGCGATAAGGCCTGTTCCGAAGAATCCGATGCGGGTCGGTCGTGTCCCGCGGCCTTGGCTGAGCGTGTTGGCCGCTGATGCGGCCATCGCGGCCGTCCGGGTGGCGCTGATGATGGAGCTCTCCAGGCAGGCGAACGGGTAGCCGGTGTCGTGGTCGTTGAGGATCAGCACCGCCGAGGCCCTGGGGATGCCGGCCTGCACGTTGTCGGGGAAGCTGGAGATCCACTTGAGGCCGTCCACCGGCGCCTGCCCGCCGATCGATGCGGGCAACGCGATGATGCGGGCGGCCGGGCGGTCGGGGAAGCGCAGGAAGTACGACGGCGGGTTCACCGACTGCCCGGCGGCGTGGAGATCGTAGGTGGCCTCGATCAGCTCCGTGATCTGGCGTTCCTGGCCCTGGAGCGTGTGCTGGACCTGGGCTCCGGGGATCACGGCGAACGGGGGCACGGTGAACGGCGGTGGCGCCGCGTTCGGTTCGGACCTGGGGGCCTGCGTAGCGGTGGGACGGAACGTGGTCATCGGGTGCTCCCCTCGGGCGCGGCGGTCGGGGTGGGCGGGAAGGAGGCCGGGGGCCGCGGTTCGGCCATGGCGACGAGGACCTCGCGCGGTGGCTCGAACGGTTCCCTGCTGTGGGCGGTGCGGACGTTGTCGATGAGCATCAGGTCGCCCGACTGCCACGGTTCGCGGATGGTGTGCTCGGCGTAGACCGTGTTGATCAGCTGGACCACGTCCTCGCCGATCGGGTCGCCGTTTCCGAAGGCGGTGTTGAACGGCAGGGATTCGGGGCCGTAGACGTCGATGAGGTACTCCCTTACCTCGGGCGCCAGCGTCCACTCGTTGAGGAACGCGATCTGGTTGAACCAGCAGCGCCGGCCTGTGGCCGGATGGCGCACCACGGCGGGGCGGCGCTGGCGGGTGCGCAAGCTGCCGTCGCCTTGCCAGGCGAACTCGATGGCGTTGGCCCGGCAGTAGTTCTCGACGGCTGCCCGGTCGTCGGTGCCGAATGCCTCGGTCCAGGAGGCGCCGATGTCGTCGTTGTAGGTGCGGGTGAGCAGCCAGCCGTCCTGTTCGAACCGCTGGATGAGTTCCGGCGGCAGTGCGTCCAGGACCGTGGCGGAATCCGCGAGGGCGGTGGCTCCGCCCGTGGTGGGCGCCGTCAGGCAGGCCAGCAGCAGTAGACCGGGAGGGCTGTGGGTGTAGCTGAGCTCGTGGTGCATGCACATGGGCTGGTTGGCCGGCCACGCCGTAGAGGAGTACACGCCGGGGGTGTAGGTCTGACGGGGGGCGAAGGCTTCGGTGTCGGTCATCAGGGCGGGGGTCAGCTGGCCGAAGACGGCGCTCACCTGCCCGGTGTCGCACAGGCCGAGCCCGCGGACGAGTACGGCGCCGTGTTCGGTGACGAGGCCGCGCAGGGTGTGGCGGTGTTCGGCTGCCCAGGCCGGTAGATCGGCCGGGGCCGGGGTGGGGACGTGCAGTATCGGGGGTTTGCCGGGGTGCGGGTCTACCCGGGGCACGGACGCGGAAGTGGCCACAGGGGTGGGGCTGATCGGGGCGGGGCTGGTGAATGACATGGTCTTCGTCCTTTCGGTGGTGTTGAGAAGGAGGCCGGCGATCAGGGGGAGGCCGGCTGTGCGGTGGGGCGCTGGTGGGACGCGGTGTCCAGGAACCGGGCCAGATCGGTGAGGACGGGGTGGCGGGTGACGTCTGCCGGGGACACCGCGCGGTCCAGGGTGATGGCGAGTTTCACGGCCGACAGGGAGGTGCCGCCTCGGTCGAAGAAGTTGTCGCGCCGGTCGATCTGGCCTTGCGGAATGCCGAGCACGCTCGCCCACGCGGCCGCCAGCCGCTGTTCGGCGGGCGTATGCGGCGCCTGGACGTCGTCCTCGGCGGCGTGAAGGCGCGTGGCCAGGGCCGTCAGGGCTTTCCGGTCGATTTTGCCGTTGGCGGTCAGCGGGAGGCTTTCCTGCCAGTGGATGGCCGAGGGGACCATGTACCCAGGCAGTGACGTGCCCAGCCGGTCCAGCAGGATGCTGGTTTCGAGCGGGTGCGGGGCGGTGTAGAACGCCACCAGGTGGGTGCTGTGGTCGGGCCGTTCGGTGACCACCACGGCGCTGTCGCGGACCCCGGGTGCTCGTAGCAGGGTGTTTTCGATCTCGCCGGTCTCGATACGGAAACCGCGGATCTTGACCTGGTTGTCGCGGCGGCCGAGGAATTCCAGCTTGCCGTCGAGCAGCCAGCGGCCGACGTCACCGCTGCGGTACAGGCGCCTGCCCTCACGGTGTGGATCGGCAAGGTAGGTCGGCCGGGTGCGCTCGGGGTCGTTGACGTAGCCGCGGCCGACGCAGACGCCGGAGAAGGCGATCACGCCGGGTGCGCCGAGCGGCACCGGGTTGAGGTGCTCGTCGACGACGTAGAGGTGCACGTTGTTGACGGGCCGGCCCAGCGGGACCCGGTCGGTGTCTGGTGTGCGGTCCATGACCTCGTGGTTGGTGTCGTCGCTGGTCTCCGTCAGCCCGTAGGCGTTGACGAGCTTGATGTGGGGCTGGGCGGTGAACCAGCGCTGGGCGAGTTCCGTCTTCAGCGCCTCACCCGTGACCGACACGTACCGCAGGTCCGGCAGCGTCCGGGGGTGCTGCTCGAGATGGGACACGACGACGTCGAGGTAGGAGGGGACGACCTGCAGCACGGTGACCTGGCCGCGTGCGACGGTGTCGACGAACCGTGAGGCGTCGAGGATCGCTTCCTGCTCGATCAGCAGCGTCCGGCCGCCGACCAGCAATGGGGCGAGCAGTTGCCACAGCGAGATGTCGAAACACTGGGGCGCGGTCTGGGCGACCACCTGCCCCTCGCCGATCTCGAGGTCGTCGATCTTGGCGTAGAGGTGGTTGAGCATGCCCTGCTGTTCGCACATCGCGCCCTTGGGCTCACCCGTCGAGCCGGAGGTGAAGTAGATGTAGGCCAGCTGGTCGGGTGCTACGTCGATACCGAGATCGGTCGCGGAATGCTCCTGGCCGTAGACGGTGTCGACGAACAGCGTCTGGACCGCGGGCTGGGAGGCGAGGGCCGGCTGGAGGGTGGTGGTGACGCCCGGTTCTGTCATGACGAGCCCGCATCCGGCACGGGCCAGCATGGCTTTGATGCGTTCGGCCGGCAGGTGCGGCTCGATGGGCAGGTAGGCGCCGCCGGCTTTGAAGACGGCCAGGACGGCGGCCAGCCAGTCCAGGTTCCTCTCCATGGCCACCGCGACCACCCCTTCACGGTGTAGTCCTTGGGCCCGCAGGGCGCGGGCCAGCTGGTTGGCGCGGGAGTTGAGCTCCTGGTAGGTCCACTCCCGGTCGCCGTGCTGGGCGGCGACGGCATGCGGGTGCTGCCGTACGCGCTGCTCGAACAGCTCGTGCACTCGGCGCTCGGGCAGGTCGCGGGGCGGGCCGGCAAGGCCATGGAGCTGAAAACGGAGCTCTTCGGCCGACAGCAGGCTCTGACCTGCGTGATCGGCATCCGGGTCAGCGGCGATCAGGGCGAGCGCGGTCAGGTGATATCCGGCGATCCGGGCAGCGCAGTCCGCGTCGAGGACGTCGGTGCGGTAGCGCAGCCGCAGCGTCAGCCGTCCGTCGTCGTGGTGCGCGATGCCCACCCACAGTGCCGTGTCCGCGGCCAGGGTGCCGCTGTCCCGGGCCGGCGTACCGTCGGCGCCGGGGAGGTCGCCGCTGATGCCGGTGGGATCGAGCACGGTCTCGAAGGGGGGTTCGGCCAGGCCGAGTTCCCGCCTGAGGTCATCGACGGGGAAGTCCTGGTGGGCCAGCAGGTTCGCGAGGGCGTGGCCGGTGTGCAGCAGAAGGTTCCGCCATGAGCCGGGGCCGGTCGTCAGCCTGCAGGGCAGCGGCCGACGGCCGGCGGCAGCGACGTAACCGGTGGTGACCTCCTGTTCGCCGCTCAGCGCAGCCAGCACCTTCGCGTGGGCGGTCAGCAGCACGCGGTTCAGCGGCACCGCCAGGTCGTCCGCCAGCCGGCGCAATGCTGTCGCTTGGCCGGCTGGGACCGGCGTCTCGTACTCGGCCACGCCCTCAACCGGGAACCGGGTCCAGCGTGGAAGGGGGGTGAAGCCGCTGCCGGCGGCCAGGACGCCGTGCCAGAACTCTCTACTGGTGGATGCGTTGAGTGCCATAAGGGGTCTCTCCTGTGCTGGTACTGATGTGGTTGGGCATCAGGTGCGGCCGAGCGGGCTGGGGCGTTGGGGCGCGGCGCCGGACAGGTGTGCCGGCGGCGCGGCGGGTGGCGGGGTGTCGTCGGGCAGCTGCCGGGCCGGGTTTCCTCCCCACCTGGCCCGTTGCGGGACCTGCTCGCCTTTCATGAGGAAGGAGTCGCAGGCGAGCTGGACGCCGTCTGCCAGCGTCACGCCGTAGTGGACGAACGCGCCGGTACCGAGGGTGCAGCCGTCACCGATCGTGGTGCGGTCGGACTTGAAAGCGCCGTCCTCCTGCGAGTGGCACTGGACCACCGTGCCCGCGTTCAGCGTGCAGTCGTCCCCGATGGTGACGAGGGTGCGCTCCGGGAGGAAGCAGCCGTCGTCGAAGACCCGCTTGCCGATCCGCGCACCCAGCAACCGCCAGACGACGTTCTTGAAGGGGGTCCCGTCGAAGACCTGCGGGTAATCGACCGACGCCATCTTCCAGAAGCGCTCATGCCGCCAGAACGACGGCTCGTAGATCGAGCAGTACAGCGGTTTCTGGGCCTTGAATCCGGTGGCGGCCCGTTCGATCAGCGCGAAGTAGACGACGGTGAACAGCAGTGTGAGGACACCGGCCAGCGCGAACGCCGACGCACCCAGCGAGGGGTAGAGGGTGGTGGCGGCCAGGGCGACAAGGGTCACGGCGAAGAGGTGGATCCACCGCGCCATCAGGTACAGCCCCGCCGTGACGGCATTGTGGCGGTTCTTGGCGGCCAGGCGCCGGCGCAGCTCGCTGCCGCTCTCCAGGTCCTGGAACCGGGTGTCGCGCATCACCGTGCGTGGAATGGAGAAAGGAGGTGAGCCGAGCAGGCCCACGTTTTCCCGTACCTCTCCGTCGACCGGGACCATCACCTTCGTCGCCAGCAGACAGTTGTCACCGGTCCTGGCCTGCGCGGGATAGGCGATGCGGTTGCCGAGGAAGCTGTTGGCTCCGATCGAGACCCGGGACAGCCTGAATGACGAATTGGAGTATTCGGCATTGATGACCGACAGGCCGTCGGCGACCATCGTCTTGCTGCCCACCGAGGTCAAGAACGGGCTGTCGTGCTTCACTTCGGTTCCGAAGTTCGAACCGGTCTGTGTGACACGGGACAGGTCGTAGCCGAGATAGCGCAGGTAGTGGACGATCGCGGAGCTGTCCCCGAACAGCGCCGTGAAGAACTTCCTGTTCGTCAGGAGCGTGATGGCCCGCTGCAGACCGTAGTGGAAGCCGTACAGCGGACAGACCGTGCCGGGCTTGACCGCCAGATTGAGCAGGCGCGGTACCACGCCCTGGATCATCAGTCCGGCGAAAGCGGCGCCGAAGAACAGCACGAAGGATGCGGCCAGCGCACCCAGATAGAACGTCCCGCCGGTGAACGCCGAAGTCCCGGCCTGCGGTGTTGGAGTACTCAGCTGCGACAGCGGGGCCAGCAGCACGGTGACGCCGCCGGTGGCCAGCGGCAGAGACACCAGCAGCAGGGCGAGCAGCTGCCCGACGGTGTAGCGGACCTTCCTGGCGGTGGAGCAGTCGACGGAACCGACCGTACGGAAGTTCGTGCCGGTGGGCTCGGCCGGTGACCCGTGCCAGCGCTCGCCGGCGGGGACAGTCTGACCGGCGTGCAGGCTGGAGGCGTGCCCGAGCTGGGCCTCGTCGCCCATCGAGGTGTTGATGTCGAGGACGGTCTGTTCGCTGACGAGGACGTTGCTGCCGAGGGTGACGGGGCCGGTCTGGATGAGACCGGCCTGTGCCCGGTAGCAGGAGAAGAGCGCATCCTTGCGGATCACCGTTCCGTCACCGAGGGTGAGCAGATCGGTGCAGACGGGGATGTGCGTGGAGAAGATCGCGACATTGCGCCCGATCTTCGCGCCCAGCGCCCTGAGATATGCCACGTACACCGGCGACCCGGCGAACAGACGGACGGGGCTTGTGCGGATCAAGGTTTTGACCAGCCACCAGCGTACGTAGCTGAGGCTCCAGACGGGGAACTCTCGGGGCGTGAAACGACCGATGAGGGTCCACTTCGCCACGATCGGCACCATGCACAGGCCGACGAGACCCGCGCCGCCCGCCAGTACGGATCGCAGGTAGACATCGAGCGCACCGGTGCCGGCGGCGACCCACTCGAAGCCTCGGACCGCGGCCAGGGCAGCGAGGTAGGAATAGCCGAGGAACGCCAGGAACTGCAGCATTCCGCACAGCAGGTACTGCCTTGTGCCTGCCCGCGCCGCCGTCCTGCGCGCCGAAGCGGACGCCGGCGTCGAGGCTGGAACGGCCGGGACGGCCGGACGGGCAGATGGCTGGACAGGCACGGGCGCGGGCCGGGCCGCAGGCGCGGGGTGGGTGGGCGCGGGGGCCGCGGGCGTGGTGTGGGTGAGCGCGGAGGCCAGGCTGTTGACGGTGGGATGCCGGTAGACGTCCTTCATCGATACGGGCAGCAGGTCCGCCCGCTTCCTGACCCGGGCGCAAAACCTCGCCATCACCATCGAGTCAGCGCCCAGGTCATCAAAGAAGTTACTGTCGCCCGGCACTTGTTCCACGCCCACGACATCGGCCAGCACCTCCGCAAGGAGCCGCGCGGTCTCGGTCGCCGGGGCGCCGGATGTGCCCTGTGGCCTGCCTTCGGGCCCGCTGCTTGAAAGCGTTGAGGTGCCGGGCGGGGCGGCCGTCCAGGCATGGGTGGATTTCTCTACCATGTGTGCTCCTCGACGACGTTCCGGGCGCCGCAGGCCGCGGCGGTGGGCACTCGCCGGCCGCGCACGGGACCTGTGGCAGGAGTCAGCGCTCCCCAGGCCGCGAGGCCGTGAGCTCTCATCTGGTCACCACACAACAAAAACATGCTTATCCCACCTAAATGCGTATATTCCGCTGTCAGGAGATGCCTTTCGGCATGGATCGGGTGTTTGCGGCGCGCGGCAACGGTGACGTCGCATGCCGCGGTTTTCACTGCCGCTCCCGCGAACCACAAACGCTGCGGTTTGGTCGTTGCGGGTGCGGACGTCGTCTTCCGTCCGCGAAAGGCCTCAAGCGTTCAAGGGCGGATTCGTGATGCCATTCGTGATGCCGCCCCTCCAGTAGGCCCGGCCGGCACATACCCGTCACGCCGCTGAATGTCGTGACTTGACACCACGCACCCGCAGCGGTAAATGACCGCTGGTGCCGGTCTTCGCCTCTTGCGAACCCGCACGGACGTGGCGCCGGCCACCGGCCGCAGGCCGCCGTTTCAAGGCCGCCCACAAGGCTGCCGGACAGCCTGGGACACACCGACACGGCAGGACACCGGAAGCCCGACCGTCGGCGTACGGGAAGAGCGCTCAGCCAGGTAGACCGGTCAGCGTTCGCCGGCAGGAGACCGCGTGCGTGAGCCGAACGCCACACGTCGGACCAGCCCTGCCCCTGTGAAGCAGAGCAGCCCTCGCGGGAGACGCAGACGAGCCGCCCCGCGGGCACCGTCCCCGCCTCGGACAACCACGACCGCCCAGCGCCCATCCGTGATCGTGGCCGGTGTCAAGCCACGAAATCCGGTGGCATGACAGAGCTGCGGTCAGCCCGCGTACTGGAGGAGTCCCGAAGACGTAGCAGCAGGCGACGTCTTCCCCGAGCCGCCGCCCCATACAGGCCGGCGGCACCAGACGCCGCCGTGAGCGCATACAAGGAGGTGACCATGCCGGTCATATCCACCCCCCAGGAATTCAACCAAGACGACCTCTACGTCGACCTCGAGGCGATCACCGGGCACCGGCTGTTCCTCAAATGCGAAGGATTCAACTTCGCGGGGTCCATCAAACTCAAAGCCGCAACCGCAATGGTCGAGGCCGCCGAACGCGACGGCCTGCTCACCCCTGGCTCCATCCTGGTCGAGTCCTCCTCCGGCAACCTCGGCGTAGCGCTGAGCATGATCGCAGCCAGCAAGGGCTACCAGTTCGTGTGCGTCACCGACTCCCGCTGCAACGCGGCGACCCGGCTGCTCCTGGAAGCCCTCGGCAGCCAGATCCACATCGTCACCGAACCCTCCCCCACCGGCGGCCTGCTCGGCGCCCGCATCGACCACGTCCGTGCCCTGCGCGCCTCCGACGACCGCTACGTATGGCTCAATCAGTACACCAACCCCAACAACCACACTGCTCACTACCGCACCACCGCACCGGCCATCGCCCGTGCCTTCCCCGACCTTGATGTCCTCTTCATCGGGGCCGGCACCGCCGGGACCCTCATGGGGTGCGCCCGCTACTTCCGCACCTGGCACCGCCCGGTACGCATCGTCGCGATCGATACGGAAGGCTCCGCCACCTTCGGACACACGCCCAGTCGCCGCATGATCCCCGGCCTCGGCACCAGCATCCGCCCCCCGCTCCTCGACACCTCCTACGTCGACGACGTGGTACACGTCAACGAAGCCGAGACGATCCGCACGTGCCACCAACTGGCCCGCCACGGCTTCGTCTTCGGCGGCTCCACCGGCACCGTCGTCAACGGCGCCACCCAGTGGCTGGCCCAGCAGGAACAGCAGGTGACCGCGGTCGCCATCGCCCCCGACCTCGGCGAGCGCTACCTCGAAACCGTCTACCAGACCGACTGGGTGCAAGACCTCTACGGCGAGGACGTACTCCAGCCCCAAACCGCCACCGCCACCGCCACCGCCACCGCCACAACAGCCTGACCCGCCGAGCGCGCCACAGCCACAGGCCGTAGGCGATCGGCCCGGCGAGGGCCGCCTCGGCTGACCGCCACGCAGTACGGACACCGGGCCGGCCGGTGGAGGAGCCCGGCCACCTGGGCACGAACCGCCGCAGAACCCGTATCCGCCGCCCCGAACGGTTTCCAGCCCAGAACCCATCCCCGCTACGACCGGTCCCCCAGCCCTGAAACGACCACCTCGGCCTCAACGGCGACCGCGGCGGCATAGCCGTCATCCACAGCCACATCCCCGATCGTCCAGCCCGGCACCTTCGCCACCGCATCCGGTGCCGTACCCAGGTAGTCCAGCGACATGGAGCGCCCCAGTCCCACCCCCAGCCCTTTCAGATAGGCCTCCTTACGCGCCCAGACCCGGGCGAAAACCGCCGGCCTGTCCACCGCGCGAAGCCCCCTCAGCTCCGACTCCTCCCGCGGATGCAGACACCCCCCGACCTCCTGCGCCACCTCAAGGGACGGCACCGCCTCGATGTCCACGCCCACCGGCGTGCGCGCGAACGCGAGCAGGCACAGCCCGCCGCTGTGAGACAGCGAGAAGTGCACCGGGTTGCCGCCCACCACAGGGCGCCCATGCGGCTGCCCGCACAACGGACACGGCAGCCGCTGAAGCAGGACATCGACGGGCGGGATACCCAGGTACGCGCCCAGCAGCAGCCGCAGTCCCACATGCCCCGCCAGATACGTCTCCCTGTCCCCGGCCGCCCGCAAGGCCGCCGCGCGCTCCTTCTCGACCCCATCCAGCACCGAATCAGCCAGCCGGGCCACGACCGTCTTGAACTCCTGTGCCCGTACCAGCCACAGCCCTGGTGCCCCCGCCGTCGTCGGCGGCCGCTCCCACCCCCCGTCCCTCAACTCAACCGGCCAATGCACCGCACCCGCCATCATCCACAAAGCATACGAAAATCATTAAAACCATTCTAAAACCCCACCCCGGCGCCACCAGCGCAGGCATCGCGGACAGGGGCAAAAGGCGGAGTTGCAGCGCCAGGAAGCCGCCGCAGCCGCACGCCCCTCGCTCAGCAAGGTGATCGAGCAGTTGATCAAGGACGCCAGCCAGGCGTAGCGGTCGGCCTCGCGGCCGTCTGCCGCCCACATTTTTTCCAGGTGACATCGTCGCCACCGCGGAGGGCCGGGCGATCCTGGTCCGTTCTACGTGGACAGGGAGGAGGCCATCGCTTCCTTCCGACGGTTGGCCGCGCTGGAGGTGGAGACAGTGTTCGTGCCCCACGGCGAACCGTTGATGGAGGACGCGGGGCGCGGTACTCCGGGCAGCAGCTCCGGAGGGGGACTGGGTGTAAAGCAGCCAAGGTGCCAGCACTCTCCCCGTGCGTGGAGGGGCCCGCTCCTTGCGCGGGGCCGGACGGGCCGTGGTCGCGCAGTTCGAATCCGCGCTCCGCCAGGTGCCGGCGGATCTCGCTAATCGCGCGGCCAATGCTGGAGGAGCCCACCTCGTAGATCACGCCGAGAGCCTCGTGGGTGAGGCCGGTGCGCAGGTGGACTGGAGTCGCCAATAGCCGGTCGGTGAAGACCGGTTCGTACTCCGGCCCGGCCCCCGGCCTGCCGCTCGGCGCCTGCCCTGGCGCCGCTCATGCCGCGCGGACTCACAGCGTGCTTCCCAGCGTGGCGCGAGTTCTTCTGGCGGTCCTTGAACTTGTACTTGCCTGTTGAGCATCGAACTTTGGTTACGTTGGGGCCGCCGTGTGGAAACCCGTTCGCCCCGTAGAACCAACCCGCCTATCGTGCCTGCCGTGCAGATCACCACGATCGATCCACAGCAACGGTCCTACGGCCAGGGCGCTCTGGTCGCCGACGCCGCACGGCTGCTGTTCATCAGCGGCCAGATCCCGGAGGACAACGATGGTCACGTCCCGGATGACTTCGCCGGCCAGTGCCGCCTGGCCTGGCGCAACGTACTGTCGGTGCTGGAAGCAGCGGACATGACTGTGCTTAATTTGGCGAAGGTCACCGTGTTCCTGTCCGACCGGCGCTACCGGGAGGCCAACGCACAGATCCGCCACGAAGTCCTGGGGAACCATAGTCCCGCCCTGACCGTCATCATCACCGGCATCTACGACGAGGCTTGGTTGCTGGAGATCGAAGCGGTCGCAGCTGCCTGAGCGTTGGCTTCCCGGACGCATTCAGGGCCCGATCGGATAGAGGGACCACATCCGATCGGGCGCATGGAGGCGCGGTGGCAGAGCCGGTGAAGGTCCGCAGGCCGACTGACCAGGAGGGACAGCGGCTGCAGCAGATCGTGCACCGGGGCAGCACCAGTTCGGTGCGCTACCGGCGCGCGATAATGCTGCTGGCCTCAGCCGGCGGGAACCGTGTACCGGTGATCGCCCAATTGGTGCAGGCCGACGAGGACACCGTCCGGGACGTGATCCACCGCTTCAACGGATCGGGCTGGCCTGTCTGGACCCTCAGTGGGCGGGAGGCCGTCCTCGCCTGCTCAGTCGTGACGACGAGGACTTCGTCATCCAGACGGCCACCCCCCGCTCGCGCAAGCTCGGCCAGCCCTTCACCCGCTGGTCACTGCGCAAACTCTCCGCCTACCTGCGCCGCGTCCACGGCCGCACGATCCCATCGGCCGCGAGGCGCTGCGGTGCCTGCTCGCCCGCCGCGGGGTGACCTTCCAGCGCACCAAGACCTGGAAGGAGTCCACCGATCCCGAGCGGGACGCCAAGCTCGACCGGATCGAGCACGTCATCGCGCACTTCCCTGACCGCGTTTTTGCCTTCGATGAGTTCGGCCCGCTGGGCATCCGCCCCACGGCAGGATCCTGCTGGGCCGAGCGCAGCCGCCCGGACCGGGTGTCGGTGACCTACCACCGCACCCACGGCGTGACCTACTTCCACGGCTGCTATTCGATCGGCGACGACACCCTCCGGGCGATCGACAACCGGCCGGCCTCCGCGTCCCAGACGACCAGTTCGCCATCGAGGACCAGGCCGTGCGGCAGCTGCTTCTCGGCGGCCGGCACCAGGTCCGGCCAACGGTCCTGGACCAGCGACCCGCGGCGGGTCTGCACCATCACGCGCCCACCCGGGCCGGTCGCGGTGAAGACGAGTGCCCGGTGGCCGTCCAGCTTCTGCTCGTAGGCCACCCCTGCGCGCAGCGCGGCCGGGCCCGGCACGGACTCCGCAGCCTGCGCCGGCATCAGCTCAATGGGCGGTTGCAACGTCACCCCGGGGCCTCCTCACGGTCGCCCCCCTTCCAGGGTCAGCCTGACCGCATGGGCACGGCCCGACGGGGCCCCAGACGCATCATCCATCCAAGGGGGCGGCGGGGCCGTCTGGTGCGCGCTCGGGCCTGCGTGCGGCACGGTGGTCTTCATGCGCTGCTGGTCTCTTCCTCTGCTCCTCGCCGCCCTGCTCGCGCCCTCCGGATGCGTCACCATCCACCCCTCCCCCACCCGCCCTCCGGGACAACTTCCGCCCCGGTGCCAGCGGACCACAAGCACCCGCCCGTCCCCCGGACCGGGTGGCCCGATCCCGGGGCAGCACTGCCGCTCTCCCCATTGCCCGACCCTGCGCCCGCCACCCCGGCCGGTACCGCTCCCGCGCAAGACCACCGGCTCGGCCCCACCGCCCGCCGTAGCGGACCGCGAAAGCGCCCCCAAGCGGGCCCCGCACCCCACAGCGAAGCCCAAAGCCACGGCGAAGGCGCGGCCGCAGTACCCGGCGCCGCACCTCCCGGTCCAGCCCGCACCCCGGGCAGGTGCCGGAGACATGAAGGAACTGTGCCGCGCGGCCCACGACATCACCAGCCCCGCCGCCGCCTCGCTGTGTCACCAGATGTGGCACTGAGCGCCACCGTAGTTGGCCTATTTGATCGCCAGTTGGCCAGTGACACCCGTGACCGATCTCGCTTCGGAAGTTGGCACAGCACCTGACGGCCGTTCTGGCCGACCGGTGCTTGACCTGAACCTTGGTTGATGTACGAGAGTCGTGTCATCGAACGCGAGACGAGGAGTTTCCGATGACACAGTCCAGGATCCTGGTGACCGGCGCGACTGGAAAGGTCGGCGGCGCGGTGGTGACCCAACTGCACGCGGCGGGCGTGCCCGTGCGGGCGCTGGTGAGAGGGGAGGCGGACTTCCCGGAGGGTGTGCAGGCGGTACGCGGCGATCTCGGTGATCCCGCGTCGCTGGACACGGCTCTGGAGGGCGTCGATTCGGTCTTCCTGGTGTGGCCGTTCCTGAGCGCCGAGGGCGCGTCGGACGTGATCGACGCGATCGGGAAGCGCGCCCGACGGGTGGTGTACCTGTCATCCGCCGGGGTCGGGAGCGAGAAGGAGAAGCCGGGCGAGGCGATCACCATGTTCCACACGGAGCTGGAGCGGCTGATCGAGGCATCGGGCCTGGAGTGGACGGCGCTGCGGCCCACCGGGTTCGCGAGCAACACGCTGGGCTGGGCGGAGGAGGTCCGCACCACCGGTGCGGTACGGGCGCCGCTGGCAAGGCTGGCCCGCCCGCTGATCCACGAGGCGGACATTGCTGCCGTCGCCGTTCAGGCTCTGACGACCGACGCCCTGCTCGGCGCCCGCCCCCTGATCACCGGCCTCGAACTGATCACCCAGGAACGGCAGGTGGCTCTGATCAGCGACGCGATCGGGCGGCCGGTACGGTTCGAGGAGGTCTCACTGGACGAAGCCATCGAGCAGATGAAGGCCGCAGGCTACCCGGCAGAGCTGGTGGAGGCCGTGTTGCCTGCCCAGGCGGAGATGCTCGACAATCCGGAGCCGGTCAACGATGAGGTGGAGCGCATCACGGGCACCCCGGCCCGATCCTTCCGGGAGTGGGCGGTGGACCACGCGGCGGACTTCCGCTGAGAGGGACGTCAATACACGTGGACACAGACGACCGAAGCACCGGATCTCGGCTCCGTCGCCCACACTCCTGACGCCGAGGCCGGGCCCCCTGCTCAGGGAAGCCCCGAGCGGTTGAACCGTGCAGGTCGGGAGGCCACCTCGCGGCTATGGCATGCCGTACTCAGAAGGATCCGCACCCGACCCCGAAACCACCCTGAGTGACTACACCGTCTACACGCTGACCAACTACCCGTCAACGAAATGGCCAACTACGAAGCAACGCCATCCCGTGAGCTGCTCTGTTCACCGGCCCCTGGCCAACAACGAAGCAAACCGGGTCCCGCTGCCCGGGGACCAGGAGGTCGTCGCGGCGCTCTGGTCCCGGCGCCAGCTGCGCGACGGCTGGAGGTACGAGGTCACCCTCCCAGTCTGGAAGAACGGGCCCGGGGACTCTCTGGAGCCGGCCGAGTACCGGGTCCGGGTGCGCGCGCCGGACCACGTACGGCCCGTGGACGGCGTCTCGTACGACGACGCGCCTTGGCGATGGCCTTGTGCGACGGTTTCGAGAACTCCGTAGCGGCGAAGCTCACTGCCGCGGATGCCGCAGTCGGTACGTCACGCGGTCCCAGTGGCTGGGCGTGGGCGACATCAGATGCTGGTCGGTCCGTCGTATCTTGCTCGCCAGGCGACGCTCGAAATGCCGCGCGATCACGCTGTCTGCCGGGGCTCGGATCAGTCGATGGCTGTCGAAGACCTTGACCCAGTTCTGGCCGTCCGCGTCCTGGAAGCGTGCGGCCAGGGCACCTGAGCCCGAACCGTTATGCGTGTACTCCCTGGATTGGCCCGGCAGGAGCGGCCCTTCCGGGTCCTCTCCGGTCTGCTGATCAGTGCGCCACTGATCAGCATTGAACAGGCCGACGGAGAGAAAGGGACGGTCTGACACGTTGGTCACTCGGGCGACGTGCGGATCGCCGCCGTGGGGCGTGTTCGTGCTGAAGACGAGCTTGCGGGCTTCCTCTGTCTCCTCCTTGCGTCGGTCACGCAGGAGGATGTAGAAGCCGAGCAACAGCGAGCCGCTGGTCAAGATGGCGCTCGCCCATGCGGGGACAGTCCCCCAATCCAACCCTGTCACGGTCGAGTTCTGCGTTCACTGGCACCATCTGAAACCGGACTTGAGGTAGACCTGAGGAGCAGGCTGTCGAGCGACTGGTCCTTGTGACCGTCACTTCTCGTGTCGGCCGGGGCTGGACATCGTGGCGGCGGCTTCGTCGTACGCGGCGTCCTGTACCCGCCACTGGCTCGACGCCACCCTCGACCACGCCCGCGTCGACCCCGACATAGGCGGCCCTCTCGTCCTGCGGCACGTCCCGCCAGAGGCGTACACCGTCACCCCACGCCTCAATGTCCTCACCCCGCACCAGGTGGACGCCCTCACCGGGCGGAAGAAGCCCCGCGCGTCCGTACGCGGGGCATGACCCGGATACGCCAGAAACCCGCCACGGGATGATCTTGGATGCTTGACGGGTCGCCTGCCACGCCGGGGGCGCGACGGTCTGTTCGTCGTGCTCGCTGAGCATGCGCATGCCGGTCGCGGAATCGGGTGATCGCGGTGGGGTCGGCGTATGAGGGCAAGACCTCGCGGTAGCGCGGGGTCGCAAAGCCAACCGATGCGGCCCGGAGGCTGAGGCTATGTTGTCCCGCCAACGCTGGCCCACGGGTTGAGGCTGTGTCGGAGAGATCTCAAGCGCCCAGAACCTCGTATTGTGCCGTCCAACTGGCCTGGTCGAGCAAGGGAGGAGGTGCCGATGTGCGGTACTACGAGTACGTGTCCGAAACCAAGGTGCAGATGCTCTTCGATCAGATCCCTCCCAAGCTGTTGTCCAAGCTCGCTGCCGAGGCAAAGATCCACCTGGAGATCCTCGCCCTGTCTGTGCAGAAGGCCCAGGCCGAAGCCACTCTCTACAGTCGTCTGGAACTCGTCGAGGAGTACCTCGATCGGAACTACGAGATCACGTGGATGACGGAGCCAGACTCCTGGTTCAGGGGCGAACTCAACCTACGGACCGCGACTTACCAGGAAGTAGACGGCCAGGTCGGGGGGCCGCTCTTCATGGTGGGGCAAGCTGGCAGAACCCTGGTGGCCCTCATCGGCTCGAGCCACCACCTCATCGGTGGTCGACCGAAGGAAGCGATCGGCGGCTCCTCCTCCACTCTGCCGTCCCTGTTCCGCCTTTTGCGGCGAGAGGCACCGGAGGAACCCCTGAACGTGCAGGGGTACGAGCCTGACTACCAGGCGTCAGAGAGTGTGTCCGCGATGTATGACGTCGTGGGGTTCGCCCGGACGTCGTCGTCGGCACTCCGCTGTACGTGGCGCAGCGGGACGACTGACCAGCGGAAGCTGCGCTCAGGACCCTTGCCAATTCTGTGGGCTACTCGGCGGCAAGCCTGTCTCTGAAAGATCACCCCGTGGCGGGTTTCTGGCGTATCTGAAGCCCGGCTGCAGCCGGCCCGGCAGGTCCCATTCCGAGTGCGGTAGGAACGTGTGGCGATCTGTCACAGCGGTTCCTGCACTCATCGGTTGGCCCCCGCCCGGGCGGCGGGACCGGGACGCGGGCCGGTCACCGGTGCCGCGCCGTGCCCAGCTCGTCGGTGTACCGGCCGAGGGCGTCCTCGGCCGTGGGGACGGGGCCGAACAGCTGCTCCTGGCGGCGGGGGTCGGCGACGTAGCGGCCGCTGTCGAACCAGCCGAACATCGCGGCCATGTCCTTGACCAAGGGCATGAAGCGGCCGGCGACGGCTCCTGCGGCGCGGGCGGCGGCGGAAGGGATGGCCCACACCTTGATTTTCTTTCCGGCCCGGTTGCCCATCAGGTCGGCCACCTCACGCATGCTGACCGGACGGTCCCAGCCGATGTCGATGCGCTCACCGTTGTCGGCCTCGGCGTCGACGGCGGCCGCCAGGTAGGCCGCGAGGTCGGAGGCGTGAACGAAGGTCAGCGGAACCGTGGTCTTGCCGATCCACATCAGGCGGCCCTTGTCGATCGGGTCGCCCGCCATGGTCGCGATCTGGTCGAGGAAGGCCCCCGGGCGCAGTGCGACGAACGGGACGCCGAGCTGTTCGAGCTTGTCCTCGGCGACCTTCTTGTGCCAGAAGTGCGGGACATGGGGTGTTTGATCGCTGGTGAGGATGCTGGTCAGGACGAACCGCCGGATGCCGGCGCGGTGGGCGGCCTCGGCGAGGTGGGCGTTGCCGACGGTGTCGATGTCGTGCGCGTTCTTGCCGCCGCGGGTGTAGCCGGCAGCGGTGGTGATGACGGCATCGGCGCCGTTCATGGCGGCGACGAGCGAGTCGAGGTCGAGCATGTCGCCGCGGGCGATCTCGACGCCCCGGCTTTCGAGCCTGCTCGCGTCGGTGGTCGGCCGGACCAGGGCGCGGACGTTCTTGCCGCGCTTGAGCAGTTCGTCGACGACCTTGCCGCCGAGGGAGCCGGTCGCGCCGACGACGAGGACGGGGAGAGTGGTGGTCATGGGGAGTCTCACTTTCCATCAGGTCAGTAGTGGGGGGATGGGGTGGGCGGGGCAGTGGTGGCCGCGGACGTGGGCGCCGTCGGCCCGGGACGCTCAGGGGGCGGGCCTGGGGTGGGCGGATCCGCGGCGCCCGTCACCGCCGGCCTGCAGGATCTTGCCGAGGTCTGAGGTGACCCGGACGCGACTGATACGTCCGTCCTCGATGTACAGCCGGCCGGCGACGGGGAAGCGCTCGCCGGCCCCGCGGGGGTATTGCCCTTTCCCCCGGATGAGTTCCGTCCTGCTTCCACCGGGACGGCTCGCGCTTCCCCCTGACGCTGAGGCCCCGCTCACCCCGTTCTCCCTGACATACGGGGGTGGCAAGCCGAGAGGAGTTACTCGGACTCTTCCCGCGGAAGAGGGCGGCTGTTGATCGCGTCGGCGATGGCGTAAGCGGTGCGGACGAAGGACTCCGCCTGCTGCGCCGACAGGTTCCGCGCGGAGGTCTCCTCCAGGGCCCGCCACATGGCTGCCAGGGGCTCGCGCATGGCACGACCCTTGTCGGTGAGGTGGACGACCATGACACGCCGGTCGTGTTCGGCCGGCTCGCGGATGAGCAGGCCGGCGTCCTGCATGCGGCGTAGGGACTTGGAGACGGTGGAGTGGTCCAGGCCGACGCTTTCGAGAAGCTCGGACTGGGTCTGGCCGTCCCGGTCAAGGAGGTGCATCAGCAGCAGTTCCTGTCCGGGATGCAGGTCCATCTCGCGGAGCATGGCGGCGGCGCGGGCCCGGTGAGCGCGGGCGAGCTCGAAGATCGCGTAGCTCATCTGCCCCTCGCTGGCCGTAGTGGGGATGCGGGGTGTGGGGGCGGGCATGATGCGGTTCCTCAGACGGTGTAGGTGGGGTAGTCGGTGTAGCCAGCCGCTCCGCCGCTGTAGAAGGTCGCTGGGTCGGGGGTGTTCAGCGGCGCGTCAGAGCGTAGCCGCTCGACCAGGTCCGGGTTGGCGAGCGCGAGGGCGCCGACGGAGACAAGGTCGGCCGTGCCGTTGTCGATGTCCTTGGCGCGGGTGGGCAGGTCGGTGCCGGCCCGGTTGAGGATCAGCGTGGTCGGCCACAGCGCGCGCAGGGTGCCCAGCAGCGCGTCGTCGCCCGCGTGGAGGACGTGGAGGTAGGCGAGGCCGAGCGGGCTGAGCGCGCGCATGAGCGCCGGATACAGCTCAGCGGTGTCTGACTCGGCGATGTCGTTGTAGGGGTTGCCGGGGGAGATGCGCAGGCCGGTGCGGTCGGCGCCGATCTCGTCGGCCACGGCAGCGGCGACCTCGACGGCGAAGCGGATGCGGTTGTCGAGGGAACCGCCGTAGCGGTCGGTGCGCTGGTTGGTGTTGCCGGACAGGAACTGGTGCACCAGGTAGCCGTTGGCGGCGTGGATCTCCACGCCGTCGGCGCCTGCCGCGACGGCAGCCGCTGCGGCGCGGCGGAAGTCCTCGACGGTCGCCGCGACCTCCTGCGTCGACAGAGCACGGGGTGTCGGCATCTCCTGGGCCCCGGACGCGGTGAACATCATGCCCTGCGGCCGGATCGCCGAAGGGGCGACCGGCTGGCGCCCGTGGGGGGTGTTGTCAGGGTGGGAGATGCGTCCGGTGTGCATCAGCTGGATGACGATCCGGCCGTCGGCCGCGTGCACGGCGTCGGTGACCTTGCGCCACCCGGCGATCTGCTCGTCATTGTGGATGCCGGGGGTGAGGAGGTAGCCCTGGCCGTCGGTGGAGGGCTGGGTTCCCTCGGTGATGATGAGCGCGTGCGAGGCCCGCTGGGCGTAGTACTCGGCGTTCAGCTCGATCGGTACGCCTTCAGGTGTCGAGCGGTCACGGGTCATGGGGGCCATGACCAGGCGGTGCGGCAGGGAGATGTCACCGACGGTGGTCGGTGTCCACAGGGAGTTCAGCATGCGCGGTCCTTCGGTGCGGTGATGGCCAGGTGGTCATCGGGATAGAGGCGGGTGTGGTGGGTGCAGTGGCAGGCGTGATCAGTCGAGGGTGAGGACGAGCTTGCCCCGGACATGCCCGGCGTCGCTGACCTGCTGGGCCGTGGCGGCCTCGGCGAGCGGGTAGGCGGTGACGGTGGTGACGACCTTGCCGCTCGCGGCGTCCTCGGCCAGGGCGGCCAGGCGGGCGGCCGAGCGTTCCTGGGGGCTGTTGGCGAAGGTGATGCCGAGCTGGTGCGCGCGGAAGTCGGCGATGGTGACGATGCGCTCGGTGCCGCCCCGCAGGGTGATGGAGTCCTCAAGGGCTCCCTTCCCTGCCAGGTCGAACACCGCGTCCACGCCGCCGGGGGCGAGCGCCCGGACCCGCTCGACCAGGCCCTCGCCGTAAACGGTCGCGGTGGCGCCGAGCGAGGCGAGGTATTCCTGGTTGGCGGGGCCGGCGGTGCCGATGACACGCGCTCCGCCGGCCGTGGCGAGCTGGACCGCCAGGGTTCCGACCGCTCCGGCCGCGCCGTGCATCAGCACGGTCTCCCCGGCGGTGACGCCGAGAAGGTTCAGGACCCGCTCGGCCGTCTCGCCCGCCACCGGCAGCGCGACCGCGTGCTGCCAGTCGAGGCCGGCGGGCTTGGGGGCCACGATGGTGGCCAGCGCGTACTGGGCGTACGAGCCGGTGTCCGACCAGCCCAGCACCTCGTCACCCACCCGCACGTCCCGCACACCCTCCCCCAGGGCGTCCACCACGCCGGCGAGCTCGCGACCGGGGACGGAGGGGAGCGGCGTGGGGAACACAGCCTCCAGTGCTCCGGAGCGGATCTTGCCGTCCAGCGCGTTCAGCCCGGCTGCCTTGACGCGGACGCGGATCTGCCCGGGGCCGGGCTGCGGGACCTCGATGTCCGCCTCGCGCAGCACTTCCGTGCCTCCGAAACGGTCAAACAGGATGGCTTTCATAACGGCTCCTCTCGTGTCACCACGCATTTAGGTGGCTAGACACATAATCAACGTAACAGCAAACATGTGGCTAGCCAAGTATTTGCTGCCGCTCAGGCCGCGCAAGATCGGCCACGGTCGCGTCGGTCCCCTCGGGACGGCGGTCGAAGCGGGAGGCGCCCCGCCGGAGCGCGCCTTGCGCGGCCCAGGGGCTACCTCTACCGGAAGCCGGACGACCGGGCCGCCAGACCCTAGCGGTGCGCGGCTCCGTTCCGGTTCAGGGCCCGGGTCAGCTCGCGGTTGGCCGCCCGGGCAGCCTCCGGCTCCGCGTTCCCCTCCTCCAGCCGGATCGCGTCCAGCAGCGCGGTCCACGAGGTCCGGCCGGTCTCCAGCGCGGCGACGATCGAGTACGGCCAGCCGGGCACCATCTGGTGCTTGCCCAGTCCAGCACTCAGGCGCTGCGGGACTTGCGGTCGGCCGTCTTCTTCGCCGCCGGCTTCTTGGCAGGAGCCTGGGCCGCCGGCCATGCCGGGCACCAGGCCCGGATGTCGGCGTCCGAGGGGGCGGCTCGATGACGACGTCCACGTCGTTCGGCTCCAGCGCACCACGCGCGTACGACCCGAAGACGTACACCTCCTCCACCAGGCCCAGCGGCCAACCGCCACCCTCAAGCCGCGTGATCATGTCCGCCGCAGACGCGTCGCCCGCTCACGCTTCACCTGGCCGCGCCCTCCGCATAGGCGGCGCGGAACTCCTGCGCCACCACGAGAACAGAACCCGGCACCGCACGCGGCTTCCCGTCCCGCCACGTCCCCCCGATCACCTCCGCCGAAGCCCTCCCCCGCTCCAGCTCACACTCCTCGACAGCCGCAGCGAACTCCTCGGGAATCTCCCGCCGGTCCACCACACCCGCCACCGCAACCTGCGGGAAGGAACCACCAAACGTCTGCAACCGCGACCACCCCAAAGACCGGCCGACCTTCCGCAACGCCGAACAGATCAGATCGACCCCGCCCAACTCCTCCGCCTCATCAACACCAAGCCGGAGCTCATACGACCCGCCGAAGCCACCCCGCCCGGCGGACACGAACGACGCAACAACGGCACCGAGACAGCGACGAGACGCTCATGACGCGGATCACCCGCAAACGACGGCATCCACCGAGCCTAGCCAGACACGACACGCCCCCACCCAGCGTTCCACCACACCCACCCACAGGGACGACAAACACCCCACCCACCACACGACAGCAGCCGCGACGCCACATACGTCGCCCTGGCCCTGCCCACCGACCAATACCGCCGACTCACGCGGACCGCCGCAGCTCTCAGCGAGGCCTCCACCGGTCTCCTCCTCGCCCGCCTTCTCACCACCACCACAACCCCCGCCAACAACACGGACACCACCCCAACCGCCAGTTCCTGGCCCGCCGAATCACCCCGCACCATCGCCCTCCCCTGACCCCACACCCAAACCACTCGCCGCCCGAGTGGCGCGGCGACGGCCGGCGGTATGGACAGCGGATACCGGCCAGAAGTGAGGGAAGCAGTGCGGGCCACCACCGGTGAGGTGGCGGCCCGCACTGCGATGCCGTTACGCGGCAGGACAGACCCAGGGCGGACTGTGCATGGGGGAAGGCGGCTGTCACATCCGTCTCACTCGCAACCGACACCCCCGCTCACGCGTCGCACCAGACATGGAACGCGTATGGCTTTTCTCGCTCATCCCGCTGACGATCGGCGTGGTCTTCCTCAGCTTCGGTGTGTACGGACTCCGCCGCGCCGGCGCGCTCCGTCGCGCCGGTGTCACCGCTGAGGGGCGGATCGTCCGCCACGAGACCAGGCGAGACGACGAAGGATCCACCCTCCACTACCCGGTCGCAGCGTGGACGACCCGGGACGGCCGCGAGTGCGAGTACGCATCCAGGTTCGGACGCGGTTCCGTCGCGGGCGCATTCGGAGTGGGTACCTTTGCCGTAGTCCGATACGACCCCGAAGACCCCCGCCGATTTGCGATCCAGGGATGGGACGTAACAACGGTCGACCTGGTGTTCACCATCGTGGGATCGCTCTTCACAGCGGGCACGCTGACGGTGTTGCTCGTCCGACTGCTCACTCTCTGACCTGCTTCCGGCCGTTGACGGCGCAGCACACTTCCTGACACCACCGATGGACGGAAGCCGGAGTAGCCCAACTGGTCGAATGGGCTGCGGCCCACAGCTGCCTCCTGGGAGCGCACTGTGGGCTCAGGTGCCAGGCTTGGTGGTCCAGACGAAAGTCGTCCGCGGGGAGGGAGCGCGGCATGGACAAGGACGCGAGCGCGGTGAGTGCAGTCGGCCTCGTCGTCCCGCTGGGGCGGCTGGGCGCGACCGACCTGGGGGTCGCGGGCGGGAAGGGTGCGAACCTGGGGGAGCTGGTCCGCGCGGGCTTTGCGGTACCTCCGGGTTTCGTCGTGACCACAGCGGCGTACCGGCCGCCGGAGCTCAGTCGGCTCGGTACCGGCGGTCCGGCGGCGGTCCGCGAGGCCGTGGTGAGTGCCGGCGTCCCGGACGAGGTGGCGGAGGCGGTGCGCACGGCCTACCGGGATCTCGGCGGCGGGGCGGTCGCAGTGCGTTCGAGCGCTACCGCGGAGGACCTGCCGGAGGCTGCGTTCGCCGGGCAGCAGGACACCTTCCTCAACGTCAGTGGCGACCCGGACGTCCTTGACGCGGTCGTCCGCTGCTGGGCCTCGCTGTGGACCGACCGCGCGGTCGACTACCGAACCGGCCGCGGCATCGACCACGGCCGGGTGAGGATGGCGGTCGTTGTGCAGCGCATGGTCGACGCCGAGTTCGCGGGGGTGGCATTCACCAGCGATCCCGTCACCGGTGACCGGCATGCGCTGGTCATCGACGCGAGCCCGGGGCTCGGCGAGGCGGTGGTCTCCGGGCTGGTCTCGCCCGAACACATCGTCGTCGACACGCGGCGCTCGAGGATGGTCGGCCGCAGCGCCGGACACTACGAGGTCGTCGTCCGCCCTCGTCCCGGCGGTGGCACCGAGCAGGTCACAGGGGACCCGGCGGGCGCCGCTCTGCCCGCGCCGGTGGTACGGCAACTCATTGACGTCGCCGGGGACGTCGAGCTGCATTTCGGCCGACCGCAGGACATCGAATGGGCGTGGGCCGACGGGAAACTGTACGTCCTGCAGACCCGCCCGATCACCGCGCTGCCCGAGCGGACGCGGCTGGAGGGCCTGCCGCGCCTGCCGATCCGCTTCCAGCGGATGACGACCGCGATGCTCAGCGAGGTCCTGCCGGTCCGCCCGTACCCGATCGACATCTCCGCGTGGCTGGCACCGCTGCTCGGGCTTCTCGAGAAAGCAGTGGTCAACGCGACCGGCATGGTCCTTCCACCGCCGTCCCGGATGTTCGCCGAGGATTCCGGCGTGGCGGTCCGTGTGGAGATGCCGCTGCCCAGGCCCACCTGGCGGCTGGTGACAGCGCCCGTCCGTCTCGTCCGCGCGGCACGCCGCCACGACCCGGCCCGGTGGACGTCCGATCCGCTCATCGGGGCCATGCGCCGACGCGCGGATGAACTCCGCGGACGGGGCATCGGCAGCTCTTCCTGGCCGGAACTCCTGACCGTTCTGAAGGAAGGGCCCTGGATCGCCGCGCCGTTGCTGGAACTGCGGCTGCGTTACTTCCCCCGCACCCTGCTGGCGCTGGCCGGGCTGTATCTCACGCTGTCCGCGCTGCGACGGCGCCGGCTCATGGGCGCGCTGCTGTCGGGTGTGAACACCCTGACCGCCGATGCGAACCGTTCGCTGGAGGACCTGGCGGCCGCGATCCGAGCCGACACGGAGCTCTCGGAGGCCTTCGCCCGGCACACCGCCGACGAGCTGTACGAGGCGCTGAACACCAGCATGCGGGAGTCGGCTCCCGGCTTCGTGGCCGACTTCGAAGGCTTCCTGGACCTGTACGGGCACCGCGACACGGCGACACCGCTGCTGCTCACGCCGGGGACCTGGCGCGACAGGCCGGACGTCGTCCTGAGCATGCTGAAGGGCCTCGCCTCCCAGGACCCGCCGCCGGCCGGCCCACACCCCGGTGAGCAGGCCGAACAGACCCTGTTCCGCCACCCCATGCTCCGCTGGGGGCCGGGACCGCTGCGGTCGGCGGTCCGTGTGATGCTGCGGCAGGCGCGCTGGTTCCAGCAGATCCGCGACGACACACGGTTCCTGGCGATGCTGCCGCTGCCCGCGATGCGGCAGGCGCTGCTGGAGATGGGCCACCGGCTCGTCGCAGCCGGGGTACTCGACGCCGCGGAGGACGTCTTCCACCTGCACCTGGACGAACTCGAATCCATCGGGCCCTGGCCGCCCGCGCCCGAATTCGCCGCCGAGCTGCGCGAGCTCGCGACCCGCCGCAAGGCCACGCGTGCCGCCCTCGCCCGGACACCGCTCGTCCCGCTCGCCCCCGCTCAGCCGCCCGGTGCGACCCGCGCCGACGTCCTGCTGCGCGGAACCCCGGGCAGCGCCGGTGCCGCGGAGGGACCGGTGCGAGTGATCCACGGCCCGGACGGGTTCGCCGCCCTCCGCAACGGTGACGTCCTGGTCGCCTCCTACACGAGTCCCGCCTGGACGCCGCTCTTCCGCCGGGCGGCCGCCGTCGTCACCGACACGGGCGGTGTGGCCTCCCATGCCGCGATCGTCGCCCGCGAGTACGGCATCCCCGCGGTCATGGCCGCCGCCGACGCGACCAGGCAACTGACCGACGGCCAGCGGGTCCGCGTCGACGGCGACCACGGTCTGGTCCTCCGCCCGAGCCACTGAAGCGCCGAGCCCGGCGCTGCCAGCACCGCGCCGCCCCGGCGGTCGTTGCCCCCGTGGCCGCCCCCTTGGACGCGCCACGCGGGGCGGCCGCTGGACTGCACTGACCACCCCACGCACAAGGCCCCAGTCGCATCAGCAACAACACACAGTCACGGTCGGCTCACCATGCGAGCCCCACCGGTCCCGAGGCCGTCCTCCTTATCGGGGGCTGAGGCTTACGCGCTAGCTTGGCGGTGGCTCTGCCGGCGTCGTGCCGGCCCGCGCTCCCGCACCACCGCCGGCAGCGGCGGACTCAGCCGCTCGAGGGCTGAACGCCTTCCCCGAACCTCGGCATGTCGCCCACCGTGACGTCCAAGCGCAGCCGGACGAAACGCAGCGGATGCCGCCACGCCCCTCGGTCGATCGCGGTGTCCGCGCTGACCTCCGCGACCAGCTCTTGGCTGACCAGGCTGACGTCCAGGAGTTCGCGGCTGCCCCAGGCGGAGGAGAGCGAGACTCCCCAGGACGTCAGTACCGCCGTGCGCTTTGCCCGGGACAACGGCATCGCGGCTGACCGGCGCCGCCAGTCAGGCCCCGGCGTCCTCCGGGTCGATCTCGTAGAAGCCGGGTCCGTCCAGGAACCGGATGGTGTTGGCGTCGCGCAGGACCACTTCCTCCGTCTCGTGCACCAAGAGCGCGGATCCCGCGTACGTCATGTCGTCGACGGTGCGGGAGATCCGGTCGCCCGGCTGGAGGTAGACCTGGACGTCGTGGAAGCTCTCCAGGCGCCGGATCGCGTTCAGGTCGCGGTACTCCCGCAGCACCCCTTCGGCCGGCGAGATCAGCGCGACGTGACCGACGTGCCGCGTGCGCCGGTAGTCCTCGTCGGCCATCCGGTGGAAGCCGTCGGGGTCGAGATACGCCCGCACCGTCCAGTCGAGCTGGGACTCGCCGATGGCGAGCTGCGCGTGCTGGGGCAGCCTGCCGCCGGAGAGGCGTGCGCCGACCTCGACGAGCCTCGGCCCGTCGTTGGTCAGCTTCACCTCGAGGTGCGCGGGACCGTGCTGGATGCCGAGTGCCTCGAGCACCCGCTCCGCGTACTCGGCCAGCTGGTCCTGCACCTCACCGCGCCGGGCCATCAGGTAGATGCCGTCGAGGAGGTCCGACACGCCGTTGACGGCGAGCCGCGTGGTCCGCCAGATCTCACAGACCCGGTGGTGACCGTCCCGGCTCACCGTGTTGACCATGTACTCGGTGCCGCAGAGGTACTCCTGCGCGACCATCCCGTCATTGCGCTCGGAGAACACGTTGACGGTCCCGGCCGTCTTCCGGTACGCGGCCACGGACTCCTCGGGCGTATCGCAGAAGAAGACGTGGTCGTTGCCCGAGCTCCGGAGCGGCTTCACGACGACGCGGCCGCCCAGGGAACGGTGCCACGCCGCCAACTGCTCCTCGTCGGTGACCTGCAGCTGGCGTGCTCCGGGAACACCGGCCCGCTTGATCGTCTCGATCATCACGTACTTGTCGCGCCGGGCCTCGCTCAACTCCACACCGTTGCCGGGGAGTCCGAGTGCCGAGCTGAGCGCGTCGGTGAGCGGGACGCCGATCTCCCCACCGGCCACGACGGCCACCGGGGCGTACGCGGCGAGGCGTTCGACGGTCGTGGCGAGGTCCTCGTGGACGATGGTGTCCACATAGCCCTCCCGCACGTACGAGGACTGGTAGACGCCAGGCACCTCCTTGGTGCTCTGCACCCTGATCAGCGCCGCCCCGGCCTCCCGGAACTGTTCGGCGAGCCGCACGGCCGGGATGTAGGGATCGATGAGGACGACGTGTGGCACGGCGGACATCACAAGCTCTCTTTCTCAAGGTGGGCAGAAGTGCCGGAGGAGGGACATTCGGCCTGCGAACGCGGGCGCATCGCGGGCCCGGCCGGCAGGGAGACGAGCAGGATGAAGGCGCCGACGGCGGCGAAGCCCCAGGACGCGCCCCCGTGGTCCAGGGCGAC
The DNA here is from genome assembly GCF_053591315.1 of Streptomyces sp. NPDC003042. Taxonomy (NCBI): domain Bacteria; kingdom Bacillati; phylum Actinomycetota; class Actinomycetes; order Kitasatosporales; family Streptomycetaceae; genus Streptomyces; species Streptomyces sp. NPDC003042. The sequence continues at coordinate 7,119 of NZ_JBSFTP010000078.1, read as the reverse complement.
GCCGACGACCGGCCCGCCGATCGCGGCGCCGACGGCCGTCGCGGTGGAGTACAGGCTCAGGGCCGAGGCCCGGGCCCCGCTCACGGCGAAGGTGCTGACGGCGGTCGCGGTGGACGCGAAGGCCGGTGCGTTCAGCAGGGCGGCGGGGAGCAGCGCCACGGCCAGCCAGGGAACACCGCCCGCGAGGCCGACGGGGATCGTCACGGCGCCGAGGGCGGCGACGATCACCGCCGCCGGGGGGCGGCGCGACATGCTCCCGTAGACGAGACCTCCGGCCATCGAGCACAGGCTGACGCCCACCAGGACGGGGCCGAGCCACGCCGTCTGGTCGTCCTGCCGAAGAGCTCCGATGATCGCCAGCTCCGCGCCGGAGGAGAACATCCCGGCAGCGAGCGCGCACGCGCAGGTCGCGACCAGTCCCCGGTTGAGCCATTGGCGCAGCGGGGGCAAGGGGGGCAACGGAGCCGGTGGGGTGCCGGACGACCGGTTCTCGTCGCGGGGTTGCGGGCGAGGGTTCCGGACGATCACGGCCACGCCGTTGACGACCAGCAGCAGCCCGACCCCCTGGACGGCGAGGGTGGTTGACGACTGGGTCGCCAGCGCGACGACGAGCGACGGGCCGATCAGGTACGAGATGGTGGTCAGCATGGAGTCCAGGGCGAAGGCCGTGTGACGGTTCTCCTCGGGCACCAGGCCGGTGATGGCCAAGCGGGAGATCGTCGATCCCTGGACGATGGCCAGTCCCGACAGCGGGGCGGCGAAGAGCAGGGCGGTGTACGGAAGTTGCGCCGCCGCCCCCCAGAACAGGGCCTGGGCCACGGTGGCGACGACCAGCACCGGGCGCAGTCCGTGCCGGTCGATGTGGCGCCCTTGGAACGGCGAACCCACGGCGGCACCGGCGGCCCAGAGCGCGATGACCAACCCGGCCTGTCCGTAGCCGAGTTGCTGCGTGGTCGTCAGATGCAGGGTGAGAACCAGCGGGACGGCCACCAAGGGGATCTTGATCAGCGACCCGAGCAGGAGCATCGACGGCAGTCCGGGAGTGCTCAGTACCCGGCGGTAGGCGTGCAGTGTCATGCCCTTCGTGTTGCACGTGCTGTGGGAGGAGGACGCGGCGCACCGCGGCCGGGGCCGCGGTGCGCGCCTCGACGTCAGTTGGCGATCCAGTAGCGGGTGAGGCGGCGCCGGGTATCGGTGAAGGCGGAACGCGAGTGGAACATCCGGTGGTTGTCCCAGATGAGCATCGCGTCCTCGGGGATGAGGACCGACATCCGGTTGTCCTGGAAGAAGTCCAGAGCCTGCTGGGCGAGCGCCACGCCCTCGGCGCCCAGCGGCGGGTTCTGGGGGCCGGCCAGTTCGTCGAGGTCCTCGGAATAGCCGCCGGTCCGCAGGAGGGTGCAGCTCAGGCGGTTGATCGTGCCGTGCTCGGTCCGCTCGACCAGGGGCTTCCAGAGCCCCTTGACGTCCTCGGTCTCCACGTAGGACGGCCAGTACATCTCACCCTCGTGCACCAGACGTCGGGACTGGCTGCTCAGGCCCGCGACGAAGGCGTGCGCGTCGGCGAGCATGGTCTGGCCGCCGCCGCAGGTGGCTTGGACACGGCAGTGCAGGGCCAGGTAGCGCGGCGGCGGGTCCTGCCCCGGAGCTTCGGTGTGCGGCCGCAGCGTATGGGCGCTGCGGGTGTCGCGCACCTTCTCGAACCCCGGGTGGGCCATGATGTCGTACGTCAGCTCCCCGGTGCTCTGCGGGACCAGGACGCCCAGAGTTCCCGCCAGCGCGGCAGCCTCCTCGGGACTCAGCGGGCCCCGCGTCAGTGCGTAGCCCTGCACGCCGAGATCGCGCGCGACTTCAGCGCTCATGTCATCTAACATCGCCATCACCAGGATAATTAGTAGGATTTGACGGTAAGTTAATCATGTGAAGAGACTCTTCACATGAACAAGATCAGCATTGGCGTCCTCGCTTCCACCTACAAGAAGCACGAGAAGCGTGCCCCCTTACACCCCGCGCACCTGCCGCTCATCGATGCCGGAATCCGCAGTCGGATGTACCTCGAGACGGGCTACGGGCGCCGCTTCGGCTTCTCGGACGACCAGCTCGCCCCCCAGGTCGCCGGCATCCTGCCCCGCGGCGAACTCATCCGCCGCTCCGATCTCGTCATGATGTTCAAGGCCACCCACCGCGACCTCGCCGAGCTGCGCGACGGTCAGATCCTGTGGGGCGCACCGCACTTCGCCCAGAACATGGAGACGACGCAGCTGGCCATCGACCGCAAGCTGACCGTGATCTCCAAGGAGGCCATGCGCGACCGGCCCGAAGGCAGCGACACGGACCGCTTCGTGTTCCACCGCGTCAGCGAGATCGCCGGCTACTGCTCCGTCCAGCACGCCCTGCAGTCGATCGGGCGGACCGGGGCGTGGGGAAGGCCCCTGGAGAAGGCGGTCGTCCTCGGATACGGGTCCACCGGACAAGGCGCCGCCCTCGCCCTCCAGGCCCACGGCGTGCGCAACCTGAGCGTCGTCACCCAGCGTCCGAGCTCCGCCGTCACCCCGCCCAGCGACACCGCCCGGATGGCTCAACTCCACTACGACCACGCCGATCCGGCCGCGAGCACCGTGACCGTCCAGGGCCACGCGGCCCCGCTGGCCGGGTTCCTCGCCGAGCACGACATCGTCGTCAACTGCGTGATGCAGGACATCGACTCGCCGCAGGTCTACCTCACCGAGGACGACCTGACCCGGTTCCCCTCCGGTGCGCTCGTCGTCGATGTCTCCTGCGACCTGGCCATGGGTTTCAGCTGGGCCCGCCCCACCTCGTTCGACGAGCCCCTCGTCACGGTCGGCGACCACGTCCGCTACTACGCGGTCGACCACAGCCCGTCCCTGCTGTGGGACTCCGCCACCTGGGAGCTGAGCCGCGCCGCCCTGCGCTACCTGCCGATCGTCGCCGACCCACAGGCCTGGGACACCGACGAGACCATCCACCGTGCCCTCGAGGTACGCGAGGGCGTCGTCCAGAACCCCAGCATCCTCGCGTACCAGGGCCGTTCACCGCACTACCCCCACGACTCCGTGGAGTGACCGTCGCAGCGGGCTGAGCCGGCCGCGAAGGTCCGACCTGCGGGAGTCCTTGTCCTGCGGGCTTCGGGCCCTCGTGCGGCGCGGCTGTTGTCGGAGGTGGGGGAGGCTTCCGACCTCGCCGCGTGCGCCGGGTATGACCGAGGTACGCGCCAAGGGCGACGAGGTGCTCTCGGCTCTGAGTCTCCCGGTCTCCGGTCCCACGTCCCACCCGGCCGGGTCGGGATCGCCGGATCCGGTGACGGTATCCCCATCCGATCAGAGCGATCACGCGTCCGTGCTGCGCCGGATCCTGCCCCAGTTCGCCTCGGCCCTCGTCAGCGGCCTCATCGAGCCCCTCTTCGGCACGGAGGAGGTCGGGCGTTCGTTCGCTCTCGGCCACTGGCAGCAGTGGCCTTCCGAGCAGGCCACTGCAGTGGAGGAATTCCTGCAGGCCTGGTGGGCGCACACGCTCACCGATCCGGATCCCGCCGTACCGGTGCATGACCTCCTCGTCCTGAGTGCCGAGGCAACGGGCACGCTGAGCCCGTGGCTCAATACCTGGAAGCGCTGAGTGACCCTGTGGCCGACCGACACCTGGCCGAAGCCGCAGCGCACTGGGAGTACGAACTGCTTGGTGACCAACTCCCCCGGCGCGCGTGGGAGAACGAGGAAGAGATGCGCGCTGAGCTGACTGCCTGGCTTGTCCGCCACGCGCCCGCCCGGCTTCGCGCCCATGGCGCATCCGAGGATCTACTTCAGCGGATACGGCTGCTCGGCGTCACCGGACCCGACCGCTGGGAGGACCCGCACTGGCCCGGCCACCGCTACTGATCCACCCAAACCGCATGGTGCTCCCTGTCCACCTACCGAGGTGCGGTGCCGGCGTCGCGAGCTAGCCGAAACGTTGTACGTGGTCGATATGATCGACCACGTCGTCAGTCCGTGCAGTGTGGCGGGGGCGGACGCCAGTGTTCCGTCGGGTCTGTGTCAGAACACGAAGCGGAGGGTGTGGCCTCCCCTCTCTTTACTCTCGAGACATGAACGTGTTCGACGGCGGTGACGGCCGATACCTGGAGATGACCAACAGCGGCACGGCGGTGTTCGTGGACGTGCTGATGCTCGCCGTGTCCGCGCTGGCCCACAAGCCGTGGGACTTCCGCTTCGCCGCCCTGCTGACACTCCAGGACCAGAACGTGATGGGGCGTGGGGTGGTCGGCTTCGGCCTGGCGGAGCTCGACTGGGGGGACACGCCGCAGGAGCGGGCCACGGCCAAGGACTTCCTGCTGCGTGTCCTCGATCTGGCGCTGTCCCGTCACCGGTGGGAGGAACTGACGTACGAGCCGCCCCGGGCCGAGGGGTACCTGCGCACGTACCGGGCGATGGTGGAGCAGTTCGACCCTGCCACCGCGAGGGCCGGCACGGGCGTCCTGCCCGGGCCGCAGGAGGCCGCGATGGCCTCCTGCGTACGCCACCGAGTGCTGGATGCGCTGCCGTTCTGGGAGGCGTGCGTGTTCTGCACGGCCGGGGTCTGAGGGTCTACGTCCCACGGTCTGCCGTCTAAGTGATCTCGCATCGCGGTTCCAGCATCGTCCGAGCCCACCAGCACGCTGCCGGGGCTCGCAAAGGGGGCTCCGCAGCCCGGCCCTTGGGCGGTCCCGGGGGCGGGCTGCCGAGTAGCCGGGAGGAATCTCACCTCCCGGCTCTCACAGAACCGTGCGTAACAGTCTCCCGTTACACGGCTCTTGTCGTTCTTGTCGTCAGGTCATCACGGCTGCGACGGTGCAGCGCCAATGCGCGAAAATGCGAGGGTATCGCCGGGCGATCTCCTGCATCTTCGCGATGGCTTTCCGTTCAGCCGCGAGCCGTTTGTACTTCTGGCGGATCCAGCGCACCAGGTAGGCGTTGATACGCATCAAGAAGGGGTTCAATTCCCATGGCCTGAACCGGCCGTAGTAGTTGATCCAGCCGGCCACGACAGGGTTGATCCTGCGGGCAAGCTCCTTGAAGGAAAGATCAGAGCGGGTGTGCAAGTGCCAGGAGCACACTTCCCGTCCCATCTTGTTCAGGGCATTCCTGCTGACAGCAGGATCGAACGACTGGAATGACTTGCCGTAGCGATCCCGGTTCTGTCTGGCTCGGAACGTGTAGCCGAGGAAGGTGAACGCCGTATGCTCGAAGGAGCCGCGACGTCTGCCGTCTTTGCAGTACACGAGCCGGGTCTTGGCCGGGTGCAGTTGCAGCCCGACTTCGGCCATCCTGTCCATGAGCGCGGCCAGTGCCTGCCGGGCCTGACGCTCCGTGACGCAGTGCAGGACCGCGTCGTCCGCATACCGTTCGAACCAGACGTTCGGGAACTCCCGCGCCATCCAGGTATCGAACGCATAGTGCAGAAACAGGTTCGCCAACACAGGAGAAACCGGCGCCCCTTGCGGGGTTCCACACTCCCGTTCCAGCAGAGAACCGTCGGGCATGGCGAGCGGCGCATGGAGCCACCGCCGCACATACAATTTCACCCAAACGGCCTCGGTGTGAGCTTCCACAGCCTTGACGAGCAGGTCCCAGGGCACGCTGTCGAAGAACTTGGTGATGTCGAACTCCACCACCCAGTCCCGCTTCCAGCAGCGCTCCCGGCACCTTTCAACTGCATCCAAGGCGGACCGTCCGGGCCGGTATCCGTAGCTGTCAGGGTGGAAAATCGGATCCACCCTTCGCATCAGATGCCGAGCCACCACGGTCTGGGCAACACGATCGGCGACAGCGGGAATACCGAGCATTCTCGTGCCGCCGCCGTGCGGCTTGGGGATCTCCACCGCACGCACCGGAGGTGGGAAGTACGAGCCTGATGACATTCGGTTCCAGACCTTGTACAGATTATTCTTCAGGTCCTTCTCGAAGTCCTCGATGCTCTGCCCATCCACACCGGGTGCGCCCTTGTTCGCCCTGACTTCCTCCCACGCCTCTTTGACTTCCCACTTCGAAATCTCAAACGGCTTGATCTGAGACTTCAACTGGCCCATCCCACTCCTCCCGGACGCAGCCCGGTTGATGTGATCAACACAGTCACGAACGACCCGGCCCCTTCGCTCCACCCCCATTACAGGGGCTTCGTCACTACTACGAGCCGGTCCGCCAGCAGGTCCCGCGTCGGTACTCGACCCCTTGCGGTGTCCGCCGCTTGGGGCACTCCCTCTCCCCCGCGACATGGCGGGGCGTGTCGGGACCTGCCTTCTCCTGTTCCATGCGAAAGCGGCAGACTGGACTCGCGTCGCCTACATGCCGGACACCACCTGGCCAATAAACGGGCACTCGCCAGACTAATCCCGGGATTCTGGTCACACCCCGGTTTCGATGTCGTCCTTATCTTTTTCGACACGTCAGCAGCGATTCACTTGCGTTCGCCTTTCCAGTCCCCACCTGACGCCTCTTTCGACGCCTTTTCCTCATCGCTCACCACGACGGTCTTCAGCCAACGCAGCATGAGGCGGTTTGGAGCCTCCCCCCGCAGGGCGACTCCGAAGGGCCAAACCTTCATCTCTCGCACAGCACCATTTTCAGAAGCTGTCCTACTACCAACTCCCTTTCATGTTCAGGACACAAGACCAGCAAGATCCATCTGGCCTGCGACGGATCCGGACGCCCGCTCGCGTCCACGCTGATCGGCGGCAACACCAACGACTGCACCCAGTTCACCACCGTGATGGACGCAATTCAGGTGCCCCGCCTCGGGCTCGGCCGGCCCCGGACCAGGCCCGATCACGTCATCGGCGACAAGGGCTACAGCTCGAAAGCCATCCTCACCTGGCTCCGGCGCCCCTTGGCGAGGCGGCGCCACCCGGTACGAGAAGACCGCACAGTCCTACCACGCAGCCGTCACCCTCGCCTCGCTCCTGATGTGGGCGTGACCAACGGTTCAGCCACCCTTCGGTGCAACAGTGAAACGGCCCGCACCACTCCGCGGCCGGGGTTCAGCGCGCCTCGCACGGACGCCGGTGAGCGCCGGGTCAGGATGGTGGCCTCGCGGTTCTTGGTGCCTGCGAGGGAAGGAGATCGGATGATCACT
>NZ_JBSFTP010000077.1:0-36625 GCF_053591315.1 Streptomyces sp. NPDC003042 | reverse complement strand
TCCGATCTGCTCCGCCCGCCCCCGCCCCCGCCCCGGCTCCGGCCGCCGCCGCCCCCGGCGCCTGGCCGGGAGCGGCGCAGCCCGGCAGCGGCGCCCCCGGCGCCTGGCCCAGCGCCACCGCACCCCGGACCGCCACCCCGGTCCCGGCATCCCCTGCCGCCGCCCCCGCTCCCGCCCCCGCTCCCGCCCCGGCCCCCGCCGCGCCCTCCCCCGGCATGGCCGCGGGCGTCGGGCAGGTCCAGGCGATGTGGCCCGCGGTCCTGGAGGCCGTCAAGAACCGCCGTCGCTTCACCTGGATCCTGCTCAGCCAGAACGCCCAGATCGCCGGCTTCGACGGCACCACCCTCCAGCTCGGCTTCCCCAACGTCGGAGCCCGGGACAACTTCGCGAGCAGCGGCAGCGAGGACGTCCTCAAGGCGGTCCTGGCCGAGCAGTTCCAGGTCAACTGGAAGATCGACGCCGTGCTGGGCGGCGGAGGCCCCGGAGGCTCCGGAAGCCCGGGAGGCCCCGGCGGGCAGGGGGCCCCGCAGACGTCCTCCTACGCCGCCCCGCCCGCGCCCGCCTACAGCCAGCCGCCGCCCGCCCCGGCCCCCCAGTACCAGCCGCCGCAGCAGCAGCCGCCCCACCAGGCGCACCAGCCCCACCAGCAGGCCTCCGCGCCGCAGCCCCCCGTACAGCAGGCGCCCCCGCCGGTCGCGCCCGAGGACGACGTCGCGCAGGACGACGACCCCGACCTCGTCGACAGCGCGCTGACCGGACACGAACTGATCGTTCGCGAGCTCGGAGCCACCGTTGTGGAGGAATACACGAATGAGTAGCCCCTCCTGATTGGGGTGGCCGCACGAAACCGGTCGGCCCGTCCGGGCTAGGCTGAGCAGCGTGAAGGTCCTCGTCATCGGCGGCGGCGCCCGCGAACACGCCCTGTGCCGCTCTCTGTCCCTCGACCCCGACGTCTCCGCGCTGTACTGCGCTCCCGGCAACGCCGGCATCGCCGAGGTGGCGGAGCTGCGCCCGGTCGACGCCCTCAACGGCACCGCTGTGGCCCGGCTGGCCGCCGAACTCGGCGTCGGCCTCGTCGTCGTCGGCCCCGAGGCGCCGCTGGTCGCCGGAGTGGCCGACAGCGTCCGCGCGGCCGGCATCCCCGTCTTCGGCCCGTCCGCGGCGGCGGCGCAGCTGGAGGGCTCCAAGGCCTTCGCCAAGGACGTGATGGCCGCGGCCGGGGTCCCGACCGCCCTCAGCTACCTGTGCACCACCCCGGAAGAGGTGGACGCCGCCCTCGACGCCTTCGGCGCCCCGTACGTCGTCAAGGACGACGGTCTCGCGGCCGGCAAGGGCGTCGTGGTCACCGACGACCGGGCCGAGGCCCGCGCCCACGCCCTGGCCTGCGACCGCGTCGTCATCGAGGAGTACCTCGACGGCCCCGAGGTGTCCCTCTTCGCCATCACCGACGGCGTCACCGTGCTGCCGCTCCAGCCCGCGCAGGACTTCAAGCGCGCGCTCGACGGCGACGAGGGGCCGAACACCGGCGGCATGGGCGCGTACTCCCCGCTGCCCTGGGCCGACCCGAAGCTGGTCGACGAGGTCATGGAGCTGGTCCTCCAGCCGACCGTCGACGAGCTCCGCCGCCGCGGCACCCCCTTCTCCGGCCTGCTCTACGCCGGCCTCGCGCTCACCGGCCGCGGCACCCGGGTCATCGAGTTCAACGCCCGGTTCGGCGACCCGGAGACCCAGGTCGTCCTGGCCCGGCTGCGCACTCCGCTCGCGCGCGTGCTGCTGAACGCCGCCAACGGCACCCTGGCCGCCGAGCCCCCGCTGAGCTGGCGCGACGACGCGGCCGTCACGGTCGTCATCGCCTCCCACAACTACCCCGACACCCCGCGCACCGGGGACCCGATCGAGGGCCTGGCCGAGGTGGCGGCCGAGGACGGTCCCGACGCCTACGTGCTGCACGCGGGAACCCGCAGCGAGGGCGACACGGTCGTCAGCGCGGGCGGGCGGGTGCTGTCGGTGACGGCGACCGGTTCGGATCTGGCGCAGGCCCGCGAGAAGGCGTACAAGGCCGTCGCGCGGATCAGGCTCGACGGTTCCCAGTACCGTACGGACATTGCCGCCAAGGCGGCCGAGGGCCGCTGACCAGCAGGGCCGTGGCGGAGCGGGCCCGGTGCGCGGGAGATGCGCACCGGGCCCGCGCGCGTGTCCGTGCGTGTGTCCGTGCGTGTCGGCGGTCGACTGCATCCAGCCGCGTTCGAACGCACCCACCTTTACCCAAAGCCATTCCATCGGGTGATGGTCTTCCGGTCTGCCTGACGGCTGCCTCCTCCCCAACTAGGGTGCGGCGCAAGCGTTCCGGCACATGGCCCACCGGCATTGCGATGTCAGTGGCGGGTGTCACAGTGGGGGAGTGAGCAACGCCGCCGCAGGGCAGAGGGGGTGAGGTCCGGCCGTGTCCGGAACCGGTTCGATCGCAGAAGCAGGAGCGCCGTCCGCGCGTTCGCGGGCTCTCGCCGTGCTGCGGGTCCGCAGCAGGGCGCTGGCCGTCGGGCTGCTGCCCGCCGCCGTCGCGGTGGTCCTCGTGGCCGCCCGGATGACGGGCAGGCTGGCCGGGGACCCATGGCCCGTGGTGACGCTGGTCGTCTGCGCGGTCGCCGCGCTGGTGCTGCTGGTCGGCGGGATCTTCGCCGCGGTGGTGCTGCGGGCGAGCCCCGCCGTGACGCCCACGGTGCCGCTGTCCGAGGCGGCCGCGCCCGACCTGTACCGGCTGGTGCGGGATCTGGCCGACCGGATGGACGTGCCCGCGCCCTCCGCCATAGCCCTGACCCCGGACTGTGACAGCTGGCTCGAGGACCGCACGCATCCCGCCCACCGCCGGGGCGCCATATCCGAGGGGCCGGAGTCCGAGCCGGGCGCTGCCCCGATGCTGGTGATCGGCTCGCCGTTCCTGTGGTGGATGCGGGTGGCGGAGCTCCGGGCGGTCCTCGCCCCGGTCGTCGCCGGTACGGGCCCCTCCGCGCACCCGGACATAGCCGACGCGCGTGGCTTCGTACGAGGCCTCGACGCGGCGGTGGACGTGGGGAGCCGGCCCGGCCTGGGCTGGATCGCCGGGCCCGCCCGGCTGCTGCTGCGGCTGTGCCGGGTGGACGCGGCCGAGATGGAGCGCGGGGTGGCCGCGGCCGCCTCGGACCGCGCACAGGGTGTGGACTACGGGCTGCGCATCGTCGCCCAGGAGCAGGTCGGCCTCGCCTACGCGGGCTGGGACCGGCTGCTGACCCGGGTCGCCCTGCCCGCCTGGCGGATGGGCCGCTGGCCGGCGCACCTCGACGCCGGGGTCGTCTCGGCGTTGACCGAACTGTCCCGCCGGGACCGCCTGGCCGAGGGGTACACCTCGCGCCTGGGCGAGCGCCCCGCGTGCGATCTGCTGGAGCAGCCCGGAGCGGTCGACGAGGCGGCTTCGCTGCTGGCCGCGAGGCTCTTCCACGGGGGACCGGCCGCGGCCGGACCGGACTGGTCGCCGGTGGAGTGGGCGGCGTATCCGGACGAGGTCGTGGACCGCAAGTGGCGTACGGAGGCGGCCCGGCTGCATGCGGCCCTGGACGCGCTGGCCGTCCCGGCGGGGCTGCCGCCGGGCAGCGCCGGACCGAATCTGGAGCGGGTGCTCGGGTACCTGACCGACCCGGCCGGCGACTGCGCGGCGGCGGAGACGCTCGCCGGGCGGCTGAGCGGCGATCTGGCCCGCGAGGAGCGCGCCACGGACCCCCGCGCCGGATCCGGGAAGGCATCCGGGAAGGCGACGGGCAAGGCATCCGGCAAGGCGTCCGGCAAGGCGACGGGCAAGGCCCCGGGCGGCGCGGACACCATGCCGCTGTTCCCGCTCCAGCCCCCGCGCAGCGGCCGGGATCTGCTGGCCGACCACGTCACGGCACTGGTGTGCTGCTCGGCCGTGGACCTCGCGGGCGCCGGTCCGGGGCTGGACTGGCTCGACGGCCCGGTGCTGCTGGTCGGCGGCGAGCGCCGCTCCGACCTCGCGCCCAGGGTGCTCTCCCTCGTGGAGGACGGGGATCCCGAGCCCCTGCGGGACTGGCTCACGGAGCTCGGCGTACGCCCGGAGAAGCCAGTCCGCCTGGGCTGAGGGCGCCGGCCCACTCCCGCCCCGAAGCAGCGCCGCACGTTCCGTTCCCGTCAATTCACGACGAAGGGTGACGGACTGCGTGCGTTATGTGATGTGCTGGGGCGGATGAATGCCCGTTCGGGGGAGCGAGGGAGGGGAGCGGTATGGGTGCGGACCAGATCCGGCGTTGGGAATCAGGTGCGCTCGCGCACGCGGTGACCGACCCCTTCGGCCAGGGCCCCCTGCCGTGGTTCCGGGGCAGCGAGCTCTACTTCGGCGACACCGGCCAGGTCGTGCCCTGGTACGTGGACCCGGCCGCGGCAGCCGTGGGCACCGGCCAGAGCGGCCGCCCCCGCGGCAACGGCGGCCCCCTCACCGCCGACGACGTGCACCGCCAGATCAAGGGCTTCACCTCCACCGGAGCCGTGGCCCCCGGCGAGGCGATCGACTTCCACATCACCGTCGACCCGCCCCAGCAGTTCTCCGTCGACGTCTACCGGATCGGCCACTACGGCGGCGACGGCGCGTCCAAGATCACCACCAGTCCGCGCCTGTCGGGCATCGTCCAGCCGGCACCCCTGGCCGCCGACCGCACCGTCTCCTGCCACCACTGGTGGATGTCCTGGCGGCTCCAGGTCCCCTCGTACTGGAGCATCGGCGCGTACGTCGCCGTCCTGACCACCGCCGACGGCTACCGCTCCCACGTCCCCTTCACGGTCCGCGACGACCACCCCGCCGACCTGCTGCTCCTGCTCCCCGACATCACCTGGCAGGCCTACAACCTCTACCCCGAGGACGGCCGCACCGGCGCCAGCCTCTACCACGCCTGGGACGAGGACGGCCGGCTGCTCGGCGAGGGGGACGCCGCCACGACCGTCTCCTTCGACCGCCCCTACGCGGGCGCCGGCCTGCCGCTGCACGTCGGGCACGCCTACGACTTCATCCGCTGGGCCGAGCGCTACGGCTACGACCTCGCCTACGCCGACGCGCGCGACCTGCACGCCGGCCGCGTCGACCCGACCCGCTACCGGGGCCTGGTCTTCCCCGGTCACGACGAGTACTGGTCGGTCCCCATGCGCCGTACCGCCGAGCGCGCCCGGGACCACGGCACCTCGCTCGTCTTCCTCTCCGCCAACACCATGTACTGGCAGGTCGAGCTGGCCCCGTCCCCCTCGGGCGTGCCGGACCGGCTCCTCACCTGCCGAAAACGCCGAGGCCCCGGCCGCCCCAGCCTCTGGCGCGAGGTCGACCGCCCGGAACAGCAGCTCCTCGGCATCCAGTACGCGGGGCGGGTCCCCGAGCCCGCGCCGCTCATCGTGCGCAATGCCACGCACTGGCTCTGGGACTCCACCGGCGCCACCGAGAACGACGAGCTCGACGGGTTGGTGGCGGGCGAGGCCGACCGGTACTTCCCGCGCACCCAGCTCCCCGAGCACCAGGACCGGATCCTGCTCGCGCACTCCCCGTACCTCGACAGCGAGGGCGCCAAGCGCCACCAGGAGACCTCCCTCTACCGGGCGCCCAGCGGCGCGCTGGTCTTCGCGTCCGGCACCTTCGCCTGGTCGCCGGCGCTCGACCGCCCCGGCCATGTCGACGAGCGGATCCAGCGGGCCACGGCCAATCTGCTCGACCGGATCTGCAAGAGGGACTGACCCCCACCGTCACCCCCTGAGAGGCGCACGGACCCCCGTACGGGAGAATGGGAGCGCGCTCGTACAGAACCACAGGGAGACCCCGTGTCCGGATTCGTCGAAAAGCCCGAGCCGGTTCAGGTGCCCGGCCTCGTCCACCTCCACACCGGGAAGGTGCGCGACCTCTACCGCGACGAGGACGGCCGGCTCGTCATGGTCGCCAGCGACCGCATCTCCGCCTTCGACTGGGTGCTCCCGACGGAGATCCCGGACAAGGGCCGCGTCCTGACCCAGCTCTCCCTGTGGTGGTTCGACCAGCTCGCGGACCTCGTCCCGAACCACGTCATCAGCACCGAGCTGCCCGCCGGCGCCCCCGCCGACTGGGCCGGCCGTACGCTGATCTGCCGCAGCCTGGACATGGTCCCGGTGGAGTGCGTGGCCCGCGGCTACCTCACCGGCTCCGGCCTCGCCGAGTACAAGCAGACCCGTACCGTCTGCGGACTGGGCCTGCCCGAGGGGCTCGTCGACGGCTCCGAGCTGCCCGCCCCGATCTTCACCCCGGCCGCCAAGGCCGAGGTCGGCGAGCACGACGAGAACGTCTCCTACGAGGAGGTCGCGCGCACCACCGGCGTCGAAACGGCGGCCAAGCTGCGCCAGGCGACCCTCGCCGTGTACAGCCGCGCCCGGGACATCGCCCGCGAGCGCGGGATCATCCTGGCCGACACCAAGTTCGAGTTCGGCTTCGACGGGGACGGCTCCCTGGTCGCCGCCGACGAGGTGCTCACCCCGGACTCCTCCCGCTTCTGGCCCGCCGACCAGTGGGAGCCGGGCCGCACGCAGCCCTCCTTCGACAAGCAGTTCGTCCGCGACTGGCTGTCCTCGCCGGCCTCCGGCTGGGACCCGAAGGGCGAACTCCCCCCGCCGGCGCTGCCGCAGGACGTCGTCGAGCAGACCCGCGCCAAGTACATCGAGGCCTATGAGCGGCTCACCGGCCACGACTGGAAGAGCTGGACCTGAGACACCAGGTCCCGGGACACGAAGAAGCCCCCGGCCGCGATGGCCGGGGGCTTCTCCTCTACAGAGCGGACGACGAGACTCGAACTCGCGACATCCACCTTGGCAAGGTGGTGCTCTACCAACTGAGCTACGTCCGCATGCGCCGTAGCGCGGGGCTAACTATACCCAACCCCGCTCCCGCGCGAGACGCACCGCCGTGTGCCGGTTCTCGGCGCCCAGCTTCGTCGCCGCCGAGGACAGGTAGTTCCGTACGGTCCCCTTCGACAGCGACGCCCGCTCCGCGATCTCCGCGATCGGTGCCCCGTCCGCCGCGAGTTCCAGCACCTCCGCCTCCCGGGCGGTCAGCGGCGAGTCGCCCGCGCTGATCGCGTCGGCCGCCAACTCCGGGTCGACGTAACGCCCTCCGGCATGCACGGTCCGGATCAGCTCGGCCAGCCGCTGCGCCGACACCGTCTTCGGCGCGAAGGCCCGTACGCCCGCCGCGAGGGCGCGTTTCAGGTGCCCGGGACGGCCGTGGCTGGTCACGATCATGGTTTTGCAGTCGGGGAGTTCCGAGCGCAGCGATGTGGCCACACTCACACCGTCCGCGCCCGGCATCTGGAGGTCCAGCACCGCCACGTCCGGCCGGTGGGCCCGCGCCATGGCCAGGGCCTCCGGTCCCGAGGCGGCCTCGGCGACGACCACCAGATCGTCCTCCAGCGCCAGCAGCGCGGCCAGCGCGCCCCGGATCAGGTGCTCGTCGTCGGCCAGCAGTACCCGTACGGGTTTCACGCCCGCACCTCCTGTCGTAGCGGTTCTCGGCGTTCTCGGCCCGGAATCTCGGCCCGCAGCCGGAAGCGGCCGCCCTCGGCCGGTCCCGCCAGCAGGGTCCCGTCCACCACTGCGAGCCGCTCCCGCAGTCCGGCGAGGCCCGAGCCGGGCGGCCCAGTGGGGGACTCGGGCGCCCCGTCGTTCTCCACGAGCAGCGTCACCGCGCCCGAGGGCTCGTGCGCCGTCAGCCGGATCAGGCAACTGCGCGCGTCCCCGTGCCGCAGTACGTTGGTGGTCGCCTCCCGGACGACCCAGCCCAGCGCCGACTGCACCTCGGCCGGCAGCGCGCGCCCGGCCGCCTCGAACTCGACGCGGCAGTTCATCCCGGCGGCGTTCAGCACCCCGCGCGCCCCCTCCAGCTCCACGGTGAGATCCGCCTCCCGGTAGCCGCGTACGACATCGCGCACCTCCCGCTGCGACTCCCGCGCGATCCGCTGCACCTCGATCATCTGGTCCACCGCCTCCGGGCGTTCGCGCCGCGCCAGCTGCACCGCGAGCTCGCTCTTGAGCGCGATCACCGCCAGGTTGCGCCCCATCACGTCGTGCAGGTCCCGCCCGAACCGCAGCCGCTCCTCGGCCACCGCCAGCCGTGCCTGGAGTTCGCGGGCGTCGTCGAGCTCGTGGACGGTCTTCAGCAGCCAGGCCGAGAACCCGCAGGCCAGGGTCAGCAGCAGGCTGACGAAGAACACGCCGACGGCGTAGCCGAGGGCGTCCAGCGCGGGCAGCCCCGCCGCCAGCACGGCGCCCGCCGTCAGCGCCGTCGCGGCGGGGGCGACGGCGGTCATGTGACGGACCTTGCGCAGGGTCAGCGTCACGGAACCGGTCGCGAAACCGACCGTGTTGATCACGAGGGTGGGGGACACGTTCGTCCGGGTGACGAGCCCCGCCGACTGCAGCGCCAGTACGGCCAGGCAGGTCGAGACCGTCACGACCATCAGCGCGACCGTCAGCCGCACCGGCCGCTCCCGCCGGCCGAGCACCCAGTCCAGGGCGCGGGAGGACAGCACCCCGCACAGGGCGATCTGCGCCCCCAGGGGCAGCACCAGCGCGGCGGTGACGGCCCAGCTGCTCCCCTGGGCGAGCCCGGCCAGGACCGCGAAGGTCTCGATCACCACGAAGAAGTGGAACGACCAGCGCGTGTACAGCTCGACCTTCGCCGCGCTGCTGCGGTTCTTCCACCACCCGGTCAGCTTCGACACATTCCCTCGTCCTCCCGGTCGTCCGGCGCGGCCCCGCTGGACAGCAAACACGCTCTCCATGATCGGGTGCAGTGTGAACTGTCAGGACGCGCGATGACATTTGTCATCGCGCGTGACGTGACGTGGCACACAGGACGCGGGGCGCAGGACGCGTCAGGACATACGACAAAGGCCCCGATCATTGATCGGGGCCTTTGCTCTCTGAGCGGACGACGAGACTCGAACTCGCGACATCCACCTTGGCAAGGTGGTGCTCTACCAACTGAGCTACGTCCGCATGCTCGCGACGGCATAAGCCGTGCGGTGCGAGCATCACTCTACCTGATCCACAACCGTGGTCGGTAAAGCGTGCAGAGCGGGTGACAGGAATTGCACACTGCGCCTCCCCCCTGGAAGGGGGGTGTTCTACTACTGAACTACACCCGCACGACCCTCGGGATCCGGCTTGTCGGCCTCGCCCCTCGGCGTGATCCACACACTAGCCGATCAGAGGGGGTGGATGGCAAATCAGCTCTCAGTGAGCCGCGTTGTAGGCCTCGTAGACCCGCTTCGGGATGCGCCCGCGCGGAGGCACCTCGAACTGGTTCGACCGGGCCCAGGCCCGTACGACCGCCGGGTCGGGGGCGACGGCGGTGTGCTTGAAGGTCTTCCCCGAGCGGGACTGCCGGCGGCCGGCGGCCACGAAGGGGGCGAGGCCCTTCCGCAGTTTCTTTGCGTTGGCCGCATTGAGGTCGATCTCGTACGACTTACCGTCCAGAGCGAACACGACCGTTTCCGCCGCTTCCCCGCCATCGATGTCGTCGGAGAGCGTGACTACTACGCGCTGCGCCACGGATATCGGTCCCTTCGTGCGTCGTCACCGCCCGTTGACGTGCGGTGATGTCGCCTGTATGGATGTTTCGGTGGAATGCGTCAAACCGTCGGAATCCCGACTGATTCCTTTGTACCGCGATTCTCATTGAATTGCGAAGCCCAGTAAATTCTCCCCGCGTGTCCCGCCGCAATGCCGGACGCATGGTTTTCCGGTGGATTTTGCGAAGCGTTGGTGAAGCCGAAACCGCACAGCGATCAAGGCCACACCATATCTACCCGCGTAGAAATTTCGGCCGGGTACGCTGATGGAACCGCCTTCGCACCAACCACCACACGGGAGTGCCAGTGGCACGCGTCGTAGTCGACGTCATGCTCAAGCCGGAGATCCTCGACCCTCAGGGCCAGGCGGTGCAGCGTGCACTGCCGCGCCTGGGCTTCGAGGGAATCGCCGACGTCCGCCAGGGGAAGCGCTTCGAACTGGAGGTGGAGGGACCGGTCGACCAGGCCGCCCTCGACCGCATCCACAAGATGGCCGAAACGTTCCTCGCCAACACCGTCATCGAAGACTTCACCGTGAAGGTCGAGGCCTGACGGTGACCACACGCATCGGAGTCGTCACGTTCCCCGGAACGCTCGACGACCGTGACTCGCTGCGCGCCATCCGCCTCGCGGGAGCCGAGCCCGTCTCGCTCTGGCACCGCGACAAGGACCTGCACCAGGTCGACGCGGTCGTCCTCGCGGGCGGCTTCTCCTACGGGGACTACCTGCGCGCCGGAGCCATCTCCCGCTTCTCGCCGGTGATGGAGACCATCATCGAGCAGGCCAAGGCCGGCATGCCCGTCCTCGGCATCTGCAACGGCTTCCAGGTCCTCACCGAGGCCCACCTGCTGCCGGGGGCGATGCTCCGCAACACCGACCTGCACTTCATCTGCCGCGAGCAGAAGCTGCGGGTGGAGAACGCGCAGACCGCGTGGACCGGCGACTACACCGCCGGCCAGGAGATCTCCGTCCCGCTCAAGAACATGGACGGCCGCTACACCGCCGACGAGCGCACGCTCGACGCACTGGAGGCCGAAGGCCGAGTGGCCTTCCGCTACCTCGGCGGCAACCCGAACGGTTCGCTCCGCGACATCGCCGGCATCACCAACGCCGCGGGCAACGTCGTCGGCCTCATGCCGCACCCCGAGCACGCGGTCGAGCCGCTGATCGGGACGGGCCGCACCGACGGCCTCGGATTCTTCACCTCGATCCTGAAGAAGCTGGTCAGCGCATCATGACTCTGGACACCGTCAAGCACGCCACCGACACCCCGGACGCGGACCAGCCCTGGAAGGAGCTCGGCCTCAAGGAGGACGAGTACGCGCGCATCCGGGAGATCCTGGGCCGCCGCCCCACGGGCGCCGAGCTCGCCATGTACTCGGTCATGTGGTCCGAGCACTGCTCGTACAAGAGCAGCAAGGTCCACCTCGCCCAGTTCAGCGAGAAGAAGCCCGCGAGCGACGCCATGCTCGTCGGCATCGGCGAGAACGCCGGCGTCGTCGACGTCGGCCAGGGCTACGCGGTCACCTTCAAGGTGGAGTCGCACAACCACCCCTCGTACATCGAGCCCTACCAGGGCGCGGCCACCGGCATCGGCGGCATCGTCCGCGACATCCTCGCCATGGGCGCCCGCCCGGTCGCCGTCGTGGACCCGCTGCGCTTCGGCGCGGCCGACCACCCCGACACCCGGCGCGTCCTGCCCGGCGTCGTCGCGGGCATCGGCGGCTACGGCAACTGCCTGGGCCTGCCGAACATCGGCGGCGAGGTCGTCTTCGACTCCTGCTACCAGGGCAACCCGCTCGTCAACGCCGGCTGCATCGGCGTGATGAAGCACGAGGACATCCACCTCGCCAAGGCCTCCGGCCCCGGCAACAAGGTCATCCTCTACGGCGCCCGCACGGGCGGCGACGGCATCGGCGGCGTCTCGGTCCTCGCGTCCGAGACCTTCGACGACACGAAGCCCACCAAGCGCCCCGCCGTCCAGGTCGGCGACCCCTTCCAGGAGAAGCTCCTCATCGAGTGCACCCTGGAGATCTTCAAGGAGAAGCTGGTCGCCGGCATCCAGGACCTCGGCGGCGCCGGGCTCTCCTGCGCCACGAGCGAGCTGGCCTCCGCCGGCTCCGGCGGCATGCGCGTCGAGCTGGACACCGTCCCGCTGCGCGACGCGACGCTCTCGCCCGAGGAAATCCTCATGAGCGAGTCGCAGGAGCGCATGTGCGCGATCGTCGAGCCTCGTCACGTCGACCG
This sequence comes from Streptomyces sp. NPDC003042, assembly GCF_053591315.1. Taxonomy (NCBI): domain Bacteria; kingdom Bacillati; phylum Actinomycetota; class Actinomycetes; order Kitasatosporales; family Streptomycetaceae; genus Streptomyces; species Streptomyces sp. NPDC003042. The sequence continues at coordinate 24,764 of NZ_JBSFTP010000077.1, read as the reverse complement.
CTTCATGGAGATCTGCGAGAAGTGGGACGTCATCGCCACCGTCATCGGTGAGGTGACCGACGGCGAGCGCCTGGAGATCTTCTGGCACGGCTCGCAGATCGTCGACGTCCCGCCGGGCACCGTCGCCCACGAGGGCCCCGTCTACCACCGTCCGTACGCCCGCCCGTCCTGGCAGGACGCGCTCCAGGCGGACGACGCGAACGCGCTCCCGCGGCCCGCGACCTCCGAGGAACTCCGGGCGCAGGTCCTCGCGCTGGTCTCCTCCCCGAACCAGGCCTCGAAGGCCTGGATCACCGACCAGTACGACCGCTTCGTGCAGGGCAACACCGTCCTGTCGCAGCCCGAGGACGCGGGCATGGTCCGGATCGACGAGGAGTCCAACCTCGGCGTCGCCATGGCCACCGACGGCAACGGCCGCTTCGCCAAGCTCGACCCGTACACGGGCGCGCAGCTCGCGCTGGCCGAGGCCTACCGCAACGTCTCCGCGACCGGCGCCAAGCCGCTGGCCATCTCCGACTGCCTGAACTTCGGCTCCCCCGAGGACCCGGACGTCATGTGGCAGTTCGCCGAGGCCTGCCGTGGTCTGGCGGACGGCTGCCTGGAACTGGGCACCCCGGTCACCGGCGGCAACGTCTCGCTCTACAACCAGACCGGCGACATCGCGATCCACCCGACCCCGGTCGTGGCCGTGCTCGGCGTGATCGACGACGTCAACCGCCGTACGCCGATGGCGTTCGCGGAGGCCGGCCAGCTGCTGTACCTGCTGGGCGACACGGCCGAGGAGTTCGGCGGCTCGGCCTGGTCCCAGGTCGTCCACGACCACCTCGGCGGCATGCCGCCCAAGGTGGACCTGGGCCGCGAGAAGCTGCTCGGCGAGATCCTGATCTCCGCCTCGCGCGACGGCATGATCGACGCCGCGCACGACCTGTCCGACGGCGGCGTCATCCAGGCGCTCACCGAATCCTGCCTGCGCGGCGGCAACGGCGCGCGGATCGTCGTACCCGAGGGCCTGGACGCCTTCACCTTCCTGTTCTCCGAGTCCGCGGGCCGGGCCATCGTGGCCGTCCCGCGCAGCGAGGAGCTCCGCTTCACCGACATGTGCGGCGCACGGGGCCTGCCGGCCGCCCGCATCGGCGTGGTGGACGGCGAGGAGATCGAGATCCAGGGCGAGTTCACCCTCCCCCTGACCGAACTCCGCGAGGCCCACGAGGCCACGATCCCGGCCCTCCTGGCCTGATCCCGCCACGGCTCCACGAGGCCCCGTCCACGGTGTGGGCGGGGCCTCGGCGTTGTCGGAGGCGCTTGGTACCGTCGGCACCATCGCAGTTGCAAGATCGGGGGGTTGGTGATGTTCGAACCGATGAGGCCTTCTGCGGGCGGACTACTGCCGGACCGGGGCCGATGGCGCAATGCGGTCAATTTGCTGCTGTGCATCGCCGGTGTGGGGGGCGTGGTGTTGGGCGGCTGGGCCCTCCACGGCTCCTACGAGTCGCACCAGGACCGCAAGGCGAGCCGCGCCCTGATCGCCAAGGCGTGCGCCGGCCTGGTGGACCCGGACACGGTCATGGGCCTGGACGGCGGCACGGACCGGGTGGTTCTCGGCGGCGAGAACCCGAGCACGGTCGACTTCGAGACCGTCCCGGACGCCTGTGTCCTGAGCCGGCTGGAGGAGCGCAAGGGCCGCGACGTGAAGGTCAGCCAGTTCAGCCTGAGGCTTAAAGGGCTGCCACGGCAGCGGGACCCGCACCTGGTAGGCCCAGGGGAGGCGTACTTCGGCTACCCGGACCGTAGCGAGGAGCGCGATCTCACCGCGCGGACCAGATACCCCGTCCGCGCTCCGCTCGGGGACGGCGGGCTGGGCGACTACGGGCCCGACGACGTGACCGTCACGGCGCGGTGTGACCAGCCGATCCCGTTCGGGGCGACCAGCCTCGTCGTGATCGCCTCCTCCCCGAGCACCCGGGACGAGGCAGGCGACCGCAAGGCACTGGCCCGTCTCGCCCGCCAGGCCGCCGTGGGCGCGGCCGAGAAGTACGGCTGCCGCACCCGGCTCCCTGAACTCCCCGCCGAACTGCCCGCGCCCGCCGTCGATCTCGGTCCGGTCGCCGGACGCGCGGACACCTGCGGCTGGTACGCCGCCCACCTGCGCGCAACGGACCAGGGCAGGCTGCCCGACCGGGCCGTCGGGGCCCCCTTTGGAGGAGCCGCCCGGCAAGAGAGCTGCCTGCTCGCGGTGGGTGCGGAGGGGACCAAGCGGATCTTTCCCCAGCTGGCGAAGGAGGACCGCGGGTACCTGGACCTGGACGACGTACTGCGGGTGGCGCCCTGGTGGGTACGGACCGACGCGTACTTCGGTGACGACGCGGCGGTCGTCGCCGTGAAGGCCGCCCGAGTTCCGGAGCCCGTCCCCACCGGCAGAGCCGGGAGGATCGGCCACGTCCTCTACGGTTCGGCAACCTGCCAGGGCCGGCCGGCCACCTTCACCATGACCGTCTCGAACTCCTACCGGTACGTCCTCGGCGCCGGCGCCGACGCGGTGTTCAAGACGTACGTCACGGAGACCGCCGGGCGACGCGGTTGCACGGACCCCGTGCTGCCCCCGGCCCAGTAGGGTCGGGCCATGCCGCCCGCCAGGAAGAAGCCGCGTACCTACGACCCCGTGAAGATCCGCGCGGCGGTCACCGCGCAGTTCGGGCATGTCGCCCGCGCCGTCGCGGAGTTGGGCCCCGAGCAGCTGGCGCGGCCCAGCGGGGTCGGGGACTGGACCGTCGCCGAGCTGGGCGCGCACATCGCGTGGATCGCGGACTCGCTGGCCGGCGGCCTCGCCCGGCCGCCCGCCGCCATCGCCGAACTGACCGCCGTCGAGTGGCCCTTCGCCACCGCCTCCCTCGCCGGGAAGATCTCCGAAGCCGCCAGGGAGAGCCTCGGCGGGGCGCCGCTGTCCGAGCTGTTCGAGCAGGCTGCGGTCCGGATGGACCGGGCTCTGGCGGCCAACCCGGGGCAGCGCGTGCTGGACCTGTGGGTGGGGGACATGACCCTCGCCGACTTCATGGTCACCCGGACCGTCGAACTGGTCGTGCACACCGACGACCTCAACCGGGCCACCGGACTCGACATCCCCGTCGAGCGCCAGGCACTCGCCGCCTGCACCCGGCTGCTCGCCGACGCCCTCGCGCTCAAGGCGCCCGGCGGCTCGGTCGAGGTACGGATCCCGCCCTTCGCCGTGGTCCAGTGCATCGAGGGCCCCCGCCACACCCGCGGCACCCCGCCCAACGTGGTGGAGACCGACCCGCTCACCTGGGTGCGGCTCGCGACGGGCCGCACCGGCTGGGCCGAGGCCCTGGACGCGGCGCGGGTCCGGGCCAGCGGCGAGCGCGCCGACCTGTCCGCGCTGCTGCCGCTGATGGGCTGAGCGGAACCGCCCGGGCGCCTGCTCCGTCCCACGGTCATGCGTACCCTCAGGCACTTCACGACCGGCCTGGCCGTCCTCCTCGCCCTCGTCGGCTGCGGCAGGGCCGCGGACAGCGGGAGCGGCTCGGTCCCCGACGCGGTGGGCGTGTGGGCCGTCCAGTCCCTGACCAGCGACGGCCGGACCCTGCACGCGCCCGAGGCGGCTTACGTCGACTTCACGCACGACGCGGCGAAGGGCAACTACGGCTGCAACGGCTTCACGGCCGAGGTCACCCGGCACGGCGCCTCGGCCCTGACGGTCACGCCCGGCGCCACCACCACCATGGCCTGCGAGAACACCGACTTCGAGACGGCGTTCGCCAAGCTCTTCCAGGGCCGGCTCACCATCGACCGGGGCCCTGACCGGCTGACCCTGAAGACCGCCGACGGGAGCACCATCGCGATGACGACGAAGCAGCCCGTCCCGGACGCCCCGCTCACCGTGACCGTGTGGACCGTCGACTCGCTGATCAGCGGCGAGAGCGTGTCCTCCGTACCGACCGAGGTGGCCGGCCGGGCCCGGTTCACCCTCGCCCCCGACGGCTCCGCGAGCGGCACCCTCGGCTGCAACCGCTTCAGCGCCCGCGCCACCGTCGACGGCCCCACCGTCTCCTTCGGGCCGCTCACCACCACCCGGATCGCCTGCGAGGGCGCGGCGGGCGAGGTCGAACGGACGGTCACGGACCTGTTCGGAAGCGGCCCGCTCACCTGGAAGATCCAGGGCCGGAACCTGACCTTCACGGCGCCCGACGGCAAGGGTCTGGGCGCCGTGGCGGCCTCCGCCACGGAGTGACCTCTTGTATGAAGACACAGGGGTCTTCACGGCGTGGCCTCAGCGGCCCGGGGCCTTCGACAGGCCCGCCGCCGCGCAACCGTACGCGGCATGCATTCGTAGATTCCGACAACGAAGTCACGTACCGAAAAAGGGGCGCCCGGTCACCCTCTGTGCTGTGACATTTCCCGGGGGTCCCCAATTCGGACCAGTGGTCGATCTCGCCTACACTCGGAAGCGTGCCTCGTGGTGATGGACGACTCAACCACGACCTGCTCCCCGGAGAGAAAGGCCCCCAGGACGCTTGCGGCGTCTTCGGTGTCTGGGCTCCGGGTGAAGAGGTCGCCAAGCTCACCTACTTCGGACTGTATGCGCTGCAGCACCGCGGACAAGAGTCCGCGGGAATCGCTGTGAGCAACGGTTCCCAGATCCTCGTCTTCAAGGACATGGGCCTCGTTTCCCAAGTCTTCGACGAAACCTCTCTCGGCTCGCTCCAGGGTCATATCGCGGTCGGTCACGCCCGCTACTCGACCACCGGAGCCTCCGTCTGGGAGAACGCCCAGCCCACATTCCGTGCGACCGCCCACGGCTCCATTGCCCTGGGTCACAACGGCAACCTGGTGAACACCGCCGAGCTTGCCGAGATGGTCGCCGACCTCCCCCGTCAGGACGGCCGCGCCACCCAGGTCGCAGCCACCAACGACACCGATCTGGTCACCGCCCTGCTGGCCGGCCAGACCGACGACGACGGCAAGCCCCTGACCATCGAGGAGTCGGCCGCCAAGGTCCTCCCCAAGGTCAAGGGCGCCTTCTCGCTCGTCTTCATGGACGAGGGGACCCTCTACACGGCCCGTGACCCGCAGGGCATCCGCCCGCTGGTCCTCGGCCGCCTGGAGCGCGGCTGGGTGGTCGCGAGTGAGACCGCCGCCCTCGACATCTGCGGCGCCAGCTTCGTCCGCGAGGTCGAGCCGGGCGAGCTCATCGCGATCGACGAGAACGGCCTGCGCACCTCGCGCTTCGCGGAAGCGAAGCCCAAGGGCTGCATCTTCGAGTACGTCTACCTGGCGCGCCCGGACACCGACATCGCCGGCCGCAACGTCTACCTCTCGCGTGTCGAGATGGGCCGGCGCCTCGCCAAGGAAGCCCCGGTCGACGCCGACCTCGTCATAGCGACGCCGGAGTCCGGCACCCCCGCCGCCGTCGGATACGCGGAAGCCAGCGGAATCCCGTACGGCGTGGGCCTGGTCAAGAACGCCTACGTCGGCCGGACCTTCATCCAGCCCTCGCAGACGATCCGCCAGCTCGGCATCCGTCTGAAGCTCAATCCCCTCAAGGAAGTCATCCGGGGCAAGCGCCTGGTGGTCGTCGACGACTCGATCGTCCGCGGCAACACCCAGCGGGCCCTGGTCAAGATGCTCCGCGAGGCCGGCGCGGCGGAGGTCCACATCCGGATCTCCTCCCCTCCGGTGAAGTGGCCGTGCTTCTTCGGCATCGACTTCGCCACCCGCGCCGAGCTGATCGCCAACGGCATGTCGGTCGACGAGATCGCCACCTCGCTGGGCGCGGACTCGCTCTCGTACATCTCGCTCGACGCGATGGTCGAGGCGACCACCATCCAGAAGCCCAACCTCTGCCGTGCCTGCTTCGACGGCGAGTACCCGATGGATCTGCCCGACCCGCAGCTCCTGGGCAAGCAGCTGCTGGAGACCGAGCTCGCGGGCGGCACGGACGCCGCCGACGCGCTCCGTCGCCCGTAGTCCGGGCCCGGCGGGGCGGCTCAGCCGTTCAGCCGTTCAACGGTTCAGCGGCTCAACGGTTCAACCTGCGCCGGGCCCTGTCTTTCAAGCTTCTCCCAGGGCCCCGCACCAACCGCAGTAACGACACGAAAGCTCTCTCCTGTCATGACAGAGAAGACCACCGGTGCCAGCTACGCAGCCGCGGGTGTGGACATCGAAGCGGGCGACCGCGCCGTCGAGCTGATGAAGGAGTGGGTGAAGAAGACGCAGCGCCCCGAGGTCCTCGGCGGCCTCGGCGGCTTCGCCGGCCTCTTCGACGCCTCCGCCCTCAAGCGCTACGAGCGCCCCCTGCTGGCCTCCGCCACCGACGGGGTCGGCACCAAGGTGGACATCGCCCGCCAGCTGGGCGTGTACGACACGATCGGCCACGACCTGGTCGCGATGGTCATGGACGACATCGTCGTCTGCGGCGCCGAGCCGCTCTTCATGACCGACTACATCTGCGTCGGCAAGGTCCACCCCGAGCGTGTCGCGGCCATCGTCAAGGGCATCGCCGAAGGCTGCGTCCTCGCCGGCTGCGCCCTGGTGGGCGGCGAGACGGCCGAGCACCCGGGTCTGCTGGGTCCGGACGACTTCGACGTGGCGGGCGCGGGCACCGGCGTCGTCGAGTACGACCAACTGCTGGGCGCCGATCGCATCCGTACGGGTGACGCCGTCATCGCGATGGCCTCCTCCGGCCTTCACTCGAACGGGTACTCGCTCGTGCGGCACGTCCTCTTCGACCGGGCCGGGATGTCCCTGGACCAGCACGTGGAGGAACTCGGCCGGACCCTCGGCGAGGAACTGCTGGAGCCGACCAAGATCTACTCGCTGGACTGCCTGGCCCTCACCCGTACGGCCGAGGTCCACGCGTTCTCGCACATCACGGGCGGCGGCCTCGCGGCCAACCTCGCCAGGGTGATCCCGGACCACCTGCACGCCACGGTCGACCGTACGACCTGGGCCCCCGGCGCGATCTTCGACCTGGTCGGCAAGGCCGGCCGGGTGGAGCAGCTGGAGCTGGAGAAGACCCTGAACATGGGCGTCGGCATGATGGCCGTCGTCCCGCAGGAGTCGGTGGACGTGGCCCTGACCGCCCTGGCCGACCGGGGCGTCGACGCCTGGGTCGCCGGTGCCATTGAGGATCGACGCGGTCTCGACCGCGGCGACCACACCGAGGGCGCGACCCTCACCGGTTCCTACGGGAGCTGAGCAGCACGAAAACCCGGTCCGGGGCCTTGCCCTGGACCGGGTTTCGTATGTTCGCCTGGCAGACGCCTGGTGCGGGACGCTGGCTGCGTCAAGCCCCGCGACGGTGCGCCGAGGGACCGGACTCTTCGTCCTCGTCCTCGTCGTCATCGCTGTTGTAGAGATCCGCGTACTTGGCGTACGGGTCGTCGTCGTCATCCAGATCGTCATCGACTTCGACCGGCGCGCTGATAGGCAGCGGCTCTGTCGGCGATGCGCCCAGCTCATTGGCCAGACGCGAGAGGTCAGTCCCGCCGCTGTTGTACTTCAGCTGGCGGGCGACCTTTGTCTGCTTGGCCTTGGCCCGGCCGCGCCCCATGGCTCGACCCCCTCGGTGACGGGGCTCGACGGCCCCAGAGTCTGACACGCGTTCATGGTTCGGAGCGGGCTCTCCGTGGAGAGACCGTCCGTAGGGGTTCAACGGTACCTGCTTCCGCGGCCATACGGTACGCCGCCCGCATGACGCGCCCCGGTGCAGAACCAGCGGGACACCCCGTACTCGCTGGTCAGCTGCGATTTTAGCCCTTTCCTGACGAGCGACCCGCCGAAGCACAGTGAGTTCCGTCTCGCTGCGCCCCGGCGGGTCCCGGAACGGCTAGGCCGTACGGGCGGCGGCGCGGGCGGCGAGCGCGTCGGCCATCCGCTGCTCGGCGATCCGGTCGGCCGCCGCGGCCGGCGGGATACCGTCCGCCTTCGCACGTGCGAATATGGCGAGGGTGGTGTCGAAGATCTTCGACGCCTTGGCCTTGCACCGGTCGAAGTCGAAGCCGTGGAGCTCGTCGGCGACCTGGATGACCCCGCCCGCGTTGACCACGTAGTCGGGGGCGTAGAGGATCCCGCGGTCCGCGAGGTCCTTCTCCACACCCGGGTGCGCGAGCTGGTTGTTCGCCGCGCCGCACACGACCTTGGCGGTCAGCACCGGGACGGAGCTGTCGCTCAGCGCGCCACCGAGCGCGCACGGGGCGTAGATGTCCAGGCCCGGCGTGCGGATCAGCGCCTCGGTGTCGGCGACCGCGCTGACGCGGCCGCCCGGGTGCCGGTCGAGGACGGCCCGCACGGATTCCGCGCGGACGTCCGTGATCACGACCTCGGCGCCGTCATCCAGCAGGTGCTCCACCAGGTGGTGGCCGACCTTGCCGACACCGGCGACGGCGACCTTGCGGCCGCGCAGGGTCGGGTCGCCCCACAGGTGCTGGGCGCTCGCGCGCATGCCCTGGAAGACGCCGTACGCGGTGAGCACCGAGGAGTCGCCGGCGCCGCCGTTCTCGGGCGAGCGGCCGGTGGCCCAGCGGGTCTCGCGGGCGACGACGTCCATGTCCGCCACGTAGGTGCCGACGTCGCACGCGGTCACGTAGCGGCCGCCGAGGGATTCCACGAACCGGCCGTAGGCCAGCAGCAGTTCCTCGCTCTTCAAGACGTCCGGGTCGCCGATGATCACGGCCTTGCCGCCGCCGAGGTCGAGACCGGCGAGGGCGTTCTTGTACGACATGCCGCGCGAGAGGTTCAGCGCGTCGAGGACGGCTTCCTCGTCCGAGGCGTACGCGTGGAAGCGCGTACCGCCGAGGGCGGGGCCCAGGGCGGTGGAGTGGATGGCGATGACGGCCTTCAGGCCTGACGCTCGGTCCTGGCACAGCACGACTTGCTCGTGGCCGCCCTGTTCCGTGCGGAACAGGGTGTGCAGGACGCCGTCGGTCATTTCGGTCACGGTGGTGACTCCCATGGAAGAGATGCGGCGGGAAGACGCCCGCCCTGCGGGTGGGGGAGGGCGCCCTGGGAGCAGGGTAAGACCTCCGGGGCGCGCGGGGACCGCCTGTCCGGGGATCGGAACACTCCCGTGTTCCGGGCGCCCAAAACGGGGAGTACGAGAGCGTGAGCGAATCCCCCGACCTCCGGCCGCCTGCCGCGCGCCCCGTCCCGGTCGTCCCGTACGCCTCCTATCTGCGGATCTACGAGCCACTGGCCGCCTTCCCGGAGCCGGAACGCACGCACTGGGCCGAGTACGCCCGGCGCGGGGTGATCCCGACCGCGCAGGACGAACTGCGCCGGTCCCTCTCCGACTTGGTACGGGTCCCGGTGGTCGGGATCCCGGCGCAGGAGAGCGCGGACGCCTTCACCGCCGAGGTCGACGGGGTGCTGCTGCTCTGCCCGTGGCGGACCAGGCTGCGCGGCTGGCTGGCGCTCCAGGAGCTGGTGGAGTCCTTCCCGTTGCCCGTGCTGGACGCGGCGCTGTCGGCGGTGGCCCGCCGCCGGGCGGCCGAGGAGTACGACGCCTGGCGCGAGCGGAACCCGGACGCGCGCCCGTGGATCCGTACCGGGGTGTGGCAGGTGCCGCTGCGCTGGTTCGTGCTGGTGGCCGACGAGGAGCGGGAGTACCTGCCGGGCGAACGGCTGCGCTACCGGACGCCGATGGTGCAGGCCCGGCGGCGGCTCGCGCGGGGGCTGCGGACCTTGCGCGGGGCGGAGGGCTATGAGCTGCTGGCTGAGGGGCTGATGGAGGTCGGCGGCTGGCTGGAGGAGTTCCACCCCCGGTCCATGGTCGAACTGGACTACGGCGGGCTGCTGCACGCGCTGCCCGCCGACGCCCTCGCGCGCGACCACTCGGCCCGGGACCTGGCGGCGGGGATCGCGGCGCTGCGGGCCGGGGACCACGAGGGCGCCTCCGAGGCGCACGGGGAGCTGGCGCAGCGCTGGCGGGCGGTCCGGGAGAGACTGTTCGCGAATTAGGTACGGTCGGGCTCCGGGCGGCTCGCGGGAGACCGCCCGTATCGGTTGTATCGTCCCATCGGTCACAAGACGCAGATCAGGGGCTTGATCACCACATTAGGGTCTTACTTCCAGGACCTACGTCCCGATACGGGCCATTGACCCAAGCGTGACGGACCGCACTAACCACACCCTTGCGCCCTTCCCCTACCCTCGTGCCAAAATAGGACAAGGAGTCCGGGGAGTGTTCCTTCCGCCCAACTAAGTGCGGAATGCTCGGTATTGCACGCTATGGGGGGTCTGACGGCTCCTGATCGCTCTGTGACTGGTTGTCACAGTGGGGTGACTGTCCGTTATGGGACGGTCCATCGGCTTCCGCCGCTGATGAACACCTCGGAGGGCAATTCCATCGGTTTGGCCGTCGAGGCTGGACGGATGGTGTAGTTGTAGTGCCGAGGACAAGCCGTTCGTCCTATAACCGACTCGGCCTGCGTGTGTCCATTTCGGGCAACGTGGGCCAAGGTGCAGAATTTAGAGGAAAGAACCGAGATGGTTCGGTTCTCCCGAGGAGGCCGCTCATGACCGCTCGCACCCCTGATGCCGAGCCGCTGCTGACCCCGGCTGAGGTTGCCACGATGTTCCGCGTGGACCCGAAGACGGTCACCCGCTGGGCCAAGGCTGGCAAGCTCACGTCCATCCGCACCCTGGGTGGACACCGCCGTTATCGCGAGGCCGAGGTTCGCGCACTGCTCGCGGGAATTCCGCAGCAGCGCAGCGAGGCCTGAGGTCCCGCAGCACTACCGCTTTAACGGGTCTTTCTCGGGTCCCCCAATCCGCTGAAACCCACAGGCTTCAAACGGCTGAACCTGCCCCAACAGGTTCACGCCGTTCGATCGCGCTGGACTCCGCCGGGTCCAGCGCGATCTTTTTTTATGCCCGTACCGCGTCACCGAGTGACGGCCGGCGTGGTGGGTGCAATTGCACATATTAAATCGAGCAGGCGTAGGCGTGCGATAAACGAACGAGTCTCAAAAACTCGTGCGGTGACTCCCGTCACAGCTGATCACTCTTGTACATCGGGCAATGCACCCGTAAGGGGATGTCCGTCGCAGAGCGCCTCATGCGGATGGGGGATATTTGCCGCGCGAGCGCCGTGTGCGGCCCGGGGCTCCCGACCGCCGCTGGAGGGACCGGGGGGACGCGCGGGGACTCTGGGGCCCGAGGGGTCCGCCGAGGCCGCCTGGAGGGCCTTCAGGGGCGCTGTGCGGCCTGACGATGATCGCGGGGGGTATCCGCCGCATTCGGGGCCGCCGCCCGAGCCCGCGTCCGTACCCGGAAACGCGTCAGGGCCCGTATCCCTTGCGGAATACGGGCCCTGACGTTTCTGCGAACCTGACGGGACTTGAACCCGCGACCTCCACCTTGACAGGGTGGCGAGCTAACCAACTGCTCCACAGGTCCTCGAATCGCGGCCGATCACCTGGCTGCGAATCAGACTGTACAGCAGCTCAGGGGGTGCGGTCGAACCCGATCACGGGGCGAGGGCGTCCACCGCTTTCACGATCCGCTTGTCGGAGATCGGATACGCCGTCCCGAGCGCGTGGGCGAAGTAGCTGACCCGCAGCTCCTCGATCATCCAGCGGATCTCCGTCACCGCCTCCGGCACCGGCCGGCCCTTCGGCAGCTGCTCCAGCAGCCACAGGTACTCGTCCCGCATCTCGTGGACCTTCTCCATGCGCGTGGTGTCGCGCTGGACGCCCGTCGGCATCTGCTGGAGGCGGCGGTCGATCGCCACGAGGTAGCGCATCAGGTCCGGCAGCCGGCGCAGGCCGGTGAGCGTCACGAAGCCGGCCGGCATGAGGGCCGCCAACTGCGTCTTGACGTCCTGGACGTTGGCCATGAGCGCGAGGCTGCTGGTCGTCTTCAGCCGCCGCTCGCACGCCTGCCAGGCGGCCAGCACCTGCTGCACCTGGGCGACGGTCCGTACGGTCGCGTCCACCAGGTCGGCCCGTACGGCGTCGTAGAGCTTGCGGAAGCCCGCCTCGTCCCAGGCCGGGCCGCCGTGGTCGGCGATCAGCTTGTCCGCCGCCGCCGTCGCGCAGTCTTCGAACAGCGCCTGGATGGAGCCGTGCGGATTGCGCGAGAGGGCCAGCTTCTGCTGGTTGGTGAGCTTGTCCGAGGCGAACTTCGCCGGGTTCACCGGGATGTTCAGCAGGATCAGCCGCCGGGTGCCGAGCCACATCGCCCGCTGCTGCTCGGCCTCGGTGTCGAAGAGCCGTACGGAGACGCTCGTCCCCGCGTCCACCAGCGCCGGGTAGGCCTTCACCGGCTGGCCCGCGCGCCGGGTCTCGAAGACCTTGGTCAGCGTGCCGATCGTCCAGTCGGTCAGCCCCGTCCGCTCCAGGGACTCCCCGCCCGCGCGCTCGGCGGTGGCGGCCGCGGCCTGTGAGAGGGCCTGGCGGGCCTTGGGCTTGAGCGCGAGCCGCAGAGCCTCCAGGTCCTTGTCCTCGCCGAGGTTCTTGCGGCGCTCGTCGACGATCCGGAAGGTGATCTTCAGGTGGTCCGGGATCCGGGACAGGTCGAAGTCGTCCGCGGAGACCGGCACCCCGACCATCCGGTGCAGCTCACGGGCGAGCGCCACAGGCAGCGGTTCCCGCAGAGGCACGACCGTGTCCAGGAAGCGGCCCGCGAAGTTCGGCGCGGGCACGTAGTGCCGGCGGATCGGCTTCGGCAGCGAGCGGATCAGCTCGGTGACGACCTCCTCCCGCAGGCCCGGGATCTGCCAGTCGAAGCCCTCGTCGGTGACCTGGTTCAGCACCTGGAGCGGGATGTGCACGGTCACGCCGTCCGCATCCGCGCCCGGCTCGAACTGGTAGGTCACCCGGAACTTCAGCTGCCCCTGCCGCCAGGTGTCCGGGTAGTCGGCCTTGGTGACCCCGGCCGCCTTCTCGGTGAGCAGCATCTCCCGTTCGAAGTCGAGGAGTTCGGGCTCCTCGCGCTTCTTGTGCTTCCACCAGGAGTCGAAGTGCGCCCCGGAGACCACGTGCTCGGGGATCCGCTGGTCGTAGAAGTCGAAGAGCGTCTCGTCGTCCACGACGATGTCCCGGCGCCGGGCCCGGTTCTCCAGCTCCTCGACCTCGGTCAGGAGCTTGCGGTTGTCGGCGTAGAACTTGTGGTGGGTCCGCCAGTCGCCCTCGACCAGCGCGTTGCGGATGAACAGCTCGCGCGAGACCTCGGCGTCGATCCGCCCGTAGTTGATCTTCCGCTGGGCGACGATCGGTACGCCGTACAGCGTGACCTTCTCGTACGCCATCACCGCGGCCTGGTCCTTCTCCCAGTGCGGCTCGCTGTAGGTGCGCTTGATCAGGTGCTGGGCCAGCGGCTCCACCCACTCGGGCTCCACCTTGGCGTTGACCCGGGCCCACAGCCGCGAGGTCTCCACCAGCTCCGCCGACATCAGGAACTTCGGCTGCTTCTTGAACAGCGCCGAACCGGGGAAGATCGCGAACTTGGCGCCGCGGGCGCCCAGGTACTCGTTCTTGTCGGTGTCCTTCAGGCCGATGTGCGAGAGCAGACCGGCCAGCAGCGAGACGTGGATCACCTGCTCGGGAGCATCGGCCTCGTTGACGTGGATACCCATGGTCTTGGCGACCGTACGCAGCTGCGAGTAGATGTCCTGCCACTCGCGGATCCGCAGGAAGTTCAGGTACTCCTGCTTGCACATCCGGCGGAAGGAGGACGAGCCGCGCTCCTTCTGCTGCTCGCGGACGTAGCGCCACAGGTTCAGGTACGCCAGGAAGTCGCTGGTCTCGTCCTTGAAGCGGGCGTGGTTCTGGTCGGCCTGGGTCTGCTTGTCCGACGGGCGCTCGCGCGGGTCCTGGATGGACAGGGCCGACGCGATGACCATGACCTCGCGCACGCAGTTGTTCTTGTCGGCCTCGATGACCATGCGGGCGAGGCGCGGGTCGACGGGGAGCTGGGAGAGCTGCCGGCCCATCGGCGTGAGCCGCTTCTTCGGATCCTTCTCGGACGGGTCGAGCGCGCCGAGCTCCTGGAGCAGCTGGACGCCGTCGCGGATGTTGCGGTGGTCCGGCGGGTCGATGAAGGGGAACTTCTCGATCTCACCGAGGCCGGCCGCGGTCATCTGGAGGATGACGGAGGCCAGGTTCGTGCGCAGGATCTCGGCGTCCGTGAACTCCGGGCGGGAGAGGAAGTCGTCCTCGGAGTACAGCCGGATGCAGATGCCGTCGCTGGTACGGCCGCAGCGGCCCTTGCGCTGGTTGGCGCTGGCCTGCGAGACCCGCTCGATCGGCAGGCGCTGGACCTTCGTGCGGTGGCTGTAGCGGGAGATCCGGGCGGTGCCCGGGTCGATCACGTACTTGATGCCGGGGACGGTGAGGGAGGTCTCGGCGACGTTCGTCGCGAGGACGATCCTCCTCCCCGTGTGTTGCTGGAAGACCCGGTGCTGCTCGGCGTGCGAGAGGCGCGCGTAGAGGGGCAGGACCTCGGTGTGGCGCAGGTTCCTCTTGTTCAGCGCGTCCGCCGTGTCGCGGATCTCGCGCTCGCCGGAGAGGAAGACCAGCACGTCGCCCGGAGCCTCGCCCTGGAGCTCGTCCACGGCCTCGCAGATCGCGGTGATCTGGTCGCGGTCGCTGTCGTCCCCCTCTTCTTCGAGGAGCGGCCGGTAGCGGACCTCGACCGGGTACGTACGACCGCTGACCTCGACGACCGGCGCGTCCCCGAAGTGCCGGGAGAACCGCTGCGGATCGATCGTCGCCGAGGTGATGACGACCTTGAGGTCCGGCCGCTTGGGCAGCAGCGTGGCGAGATAGCCCAGCAGGAAGTCGATGTTCAGGGACCGCTCGTGGGCCTCGTCGATGATGATCGTGTCGTAGGCGAGCAGCTCGCGGTCCGTCTGGATCTCGGCGAGCAGGATGCCGTCCGTCATCAGCTTCACGAAGGTCGCGTCCTGGTTCACCTGGTCGGTGAAGCGGACCTTCCAGCCGACTGTCTGGCCGATCTCGGACTTCAGCTCCTCGGCGATCCGCTCCGCGACGGTGCGGGCAGCGATCCGGCGGGGCTGGGTGTGTCCGATCATGCCCCGGACGCCACGGCCCAGCTCCATGCAGATCTTGGGGATCTGCGTGGTCTTGCCGGAGCCGGTCTCGCCCGCGACGATCACGACCTGGTGGTCGCGTATCGCCTCGGCGATCTCGTCCTTCTTCTGGCTGACGGGCAGGTTCTCGGGATAGGTGACCTCCGGCATGCGCGAGGCGCGGCCGGCCAGTCGCGTGGCGGCCTTCTCGGCCTCCGCGGCGATCTCGTCGAGCACGGCCTGCTGGGCCTCGGGCTTGCGGATGCGGCGGGCGCCTTCGAGGCGGCGGCCGAGGCGGTGCGCGTCGCGGAGGGAGATCTCACCGAGAAGCGTCTGCAGGGCGGCGAAGGAAGTAGACATACCTGGTCGAGGATCTCACCTGCGCCCCGCGAGTGGCGAACGCATTTGTGCCCCTCCCCGTACCATTTCGGGACGAGTCCCCCGTACGCCGTGTGAGAGGCCCCACGTATGCCCAGCAGCTCGCGCCACGGTGTGCGGTGTCTGCTGGCCGGCGCCGCCGTACTGGTGGTGTCCTGCCTGGTCGTGCTCTGTGCCGGCGGGTGGGCCGGACCGGGGTCCGGCGGGCACCCCGTCCGCGACGCGTCCGCGGTGGCTTCGGCCGTCCATGCCGTCCATGCCGTCCATGCCGTCCACGCCGACGGCCCGGGTCGCCCGGGTCCCTCCTGCGCCCCTGGCACACCCCGTCACGGGCAGCCGCCCGCTGTCCCCCCGCGCGCCGGGACGGACCACGCTCAGGTCCCGGTGGCACGGCCGGTGCCCGAGGGGGCGCCGCCGCACGGCCCGGCCCGCGTACGGATCCTCGTACGCGGGCCGGACCAGCCGGCGCCCGGACCGGTGGAGCTGTCCGTGATGCG
Organism: Streptomyces sp. NPDC003042; assembly: GCF_053591315.1. Classification (NCBI taxonomy): domain Bacteria; kingdom Bacillati; phylum Actinomycetota; class Actinomycetes; order Kitasatosporales; family Streptomycetaceae; genus Streptomyces; species Streptomyces sp. NPDC003042. Next base: position 8,846 of record NZ_JBSFTP010000077.1, on the reverse strand, counting down.
GGTCTAGACGGACCGGTCGATTCCGCCGGTCCCGTCTCACCACCCGCACCTCTGGAGCACCCGTATGCCCTCCCCCGCTTCTTCCCGCAAGCCCCTGCTGATCTCCGTCGGGGTCGCGGCAGCCGCGCTCACCCTCGCCGTCGTCTCCTGGCAGGCCACCGCCCTCGTGGACGAGCCCCGCCGGGCCACCTCGACGTCGTCCGCCGCGCCCGGCGCCGAGCAGGGCACCGACCCCCTGGCGGCGCTCAAGGCGCTCGCCCGCCGCGTGCCCGGCGACAAGCTCGCCGTGGGCCGCGCCGACGCGCCCGTCGTACTGATCGAGTACTCCGACTTCAAGTGCGGCTACTGCGGCAAGTTCGCCCGCGACACTGAGCCCGCACTGGTCGAGAAGTACGTCGAGGACGGCACCCTGCGCATCGAGTGGCGCAACTTCCCGATCTTCGGCGCCGACTCCGAGGCCGCCGCCAAGGCCGCCTGGGCCGCCGGGCAACAGGACCGCTTCCCTTCCTTCCACGCGGCCGCGTACGCCGAGGGCGCCAAGGAGCAGGGCTTCGGCGCAGCACGCCTCCTGGAGCTGGCCCGCCAGGCCGGGGTCCCCGACCTGGAGCGCTTCCAGCGGGACATGGCCGGCGAGCGGGCCGCCGCCGCGGTGCGCGCCGACCAGGAGGAGGGCTACCGCATCGGCGTCACCTCCACCCCGTCGTTCCTGGTCAACGGCAGGCCGATCGCCGGAGCCCAGCCGATCGGCGCCTTCACGACGGCCGTCGCCCAGGCCAAGGCGGCGGCGGCGAAGTGACGGACATCGGATACCTGGCCGCCCTGCTCGGCGGCCTCCTCGCCCTGCTAAGCCCGTGCAGCGCACTGCTGCTGCCCGCCTTCTTCGCCTATTCGATCGACTCCACCTCGCGGCTCCTCGCACGCACCGGCATCTTCTACGCGGGCCTCGCGAGCACCCTCGTACCGTTGGGCGCGGCGGGCTCGTACGCGGGCCGCTTCTTCCACGGCAACCGCGACGCGCTGGTGCTGGCCGGCGGCTGGCTGATCATCGCGCTCGGACTGGCCCAGATCCTCGGCCTCGGCTTCGCCCCGAAGCGGATCTCCGAGCTGTCGGGAAAGATCCGCCCGACCACCGCCCTGTCGGTGTACGCGCTCGGCGCGGTCTACGGGCTGGCCGGATTCTGCGCCGGCCCGATCCTGGGCAGCGTCCTGACCGTGGCGGCCGTCAGCGGCAGCCCGCTCTACGGCGGCCTGCTGCTGGCGGTGTACGCGCTCGGCATGGCCGTACCGCTGTTCGTGCTGGCCCTGCTCTGGGAGCGCTTCGACCTGGGCCGGCGGCGCTGGCTGCGCGGCCGGGCCCTGCGAACGGGCCGCTTCGAGCTGCACACCACCTCGCTGCTGTCCGGGCTCTTCTTCATCACCCTGGGCGCGCTGTTCCTGGCGTACGACGGGGCGAGCGCCCTCCCCGGGCTGCTGGACGTGGACGACTCGTTCGCGGTGGAGGAGCGGGTGCGGACGTTCGCGGACGCGGTGCCGGACTGGGCGCTGCTGGGGCTGGTCGCCGTGGGCGCGTCGGCCGTGGGCCTGGTCCAGTGGCGCCGCCGGGTCCGGGCGGCGGAGGCGGCGGAGTAACGCAGAAGGCCCCGTCCGATGGACGGGGCCTTCTTGACTGTGGCTGGGGCCGGGGTCGAACCGGCGACCTATCGCTTTTCAGGCGATCGCTCGTACCAACTGAGCTACCCAGCCACGAAGCCGTTTCCGACTTCAGCGATCCTGACGGGACTCGAACCCGCGACCTCCACCTTGACAGGGTGGCGAGCTAACCAACTGCTCCACAGGACCATGCAGCGTGCGAGAACAAGTCTCGCACACGTTGATGCGTACCCCCAACGGGATTCGAACCCGTGCTACCGCCTTGAAAGGGCGGCGTCCTGGGCCACTAGACGATGAGGGCTAAAGGCCCGCCGGGGCGCTTTGCAGCGCGTCGGGGACGTGAGAAGCATATGGGATCCGGGGAGCTATCGCCAAAACGGTTTCCCCCGGAGCGACAATGGCCCGGTGCTGGAGATGACGCGCGAGGAGTTCGAAGAGCTCGTCGCAGAGGCCCTGGACCGGATCCCGCCGGAGCTGACGCGGCTGATGGACAACGTGGCGGTGTTCGTCGAGGACGAGCCGCCGACCGACGACCCCGAGCTGCTCGGCCTGTACGAGGGCACCCCGCTCACGGAGCGCGGCGAGTGGTACGCCGGGGTGCTGCCGGACCGCATCACGATCTACCGGAACCCCACATTGCGGATGTGCGACGACCGGGAGAGCGTGATCGTCGAGACGGAGGTGACGGTGGTGCACGAGATCGCCCATCACTTCGGGATCGACGACGAGCGGCTGCACGCGCTGGGCTACGGGTGACCCGGCCGGTCCCGGGGGCCGAGGCGATCGACCCCGACGTCGATCTCCACGTCCCCGCCCAGCGGACCGAGCCGCAGGGCCGGGTGCTCGCCGCGGTGGCCGCGGGCGGGGCGGTGGGGGCCTCGGCGCGGTACGGGGTGGCGCTGCTGTGGCCCGCCGGGCCCGGGGCCTTTCCCTGGGCGACCTTGTGGATCAATGCCGCGGGCTGCGCGCTGATCGGCGTACTGATGGTGCTGATCAGCGAGGGCGGGCGGACGGCGCCGCATCCGCTGGTGCGGCCCTTCATCGGGGCCGGGGTACTCGGCGGCTTCACCACCTTCTCCACGTACGCGGTCGACTTCTCGCGGCTCCTGGACGAGGGGGAGGCGGGGACCGCGCTGGCGTACGCCGGGCTCACGGTGGTGGCGGCGGTGGGCGCGGTGTGGGCGGCGGCCTCGGTGACCCGGCGGGTGGTCGGCCGGTGAACTGGCTGCTCGTGGTGGTCGGCGCGGCCGTCGGGGCGCCGCTGCGGTACCTGACCGACCGCGCGGTCCAGGCCCGGCACGACTCCGTCTTCCCGTGGGGGACGTTCGTGGTGAACGCCGCCGCGTGTCTGCTGCTGGGGGCGGTCACCGGCGTGATGCTGGCCGGGGCGGGCTCCTCGCGGCTGGGCGCGCTGCTCGGGACGGGCCTGTGCGGGGCGCTGAGCACGTACTCGACCTTCTCGTACGAGACGCTGCGGCTGGCCGAACGCGGCTGGAAATTCCTCGCGGTGGCGAACGTCCTGGCGTCCGTGCTGGTCGGGCTGGGTGCCGTGCACCTGGGGTCGCAGGTGACCCGGCAGCTGTTCGGCTGAGGGCGTGTCTCTTACGGGGTAAAGGGAGTTGGGCACATTGACCCGCTCATCGCGGACCCCGCCGCCGTGTTCCGGAGGTGCCCCGTGCGCCAGTTGTCCGCTTCCCTGAGAGTCGCCGTGTCCGCGCTGGCGGTCGCTGCGACGGCGGGCTGCATGAGTGTCGGCGACGACGCCGCGAAGCCCGGACCCGCCGCTTCGGTGGGCGGCAAGGACACCGCCGGGGCGGGTGGGGGATCCGTTTCCGGGAAGGGCTCCGGGGTCCACGGCAACGGGCACGGCGTGAAGAACGGTACGGGGAACCAGGGCGACGGCAAGGCCGCGGAGCCCGGCAAGGCCTCCGGCGCGACCGGGGCCTCGCCCAGCCCGGGTGCGCCCGCCGGCCGGCCGGGGGTTCCCACGCCCTCGGCGGCCGGCCCGGGTGGCGGCGCGGGCGGACAGGGGCCGCAGGAGCCGTCCGGGGGCGGTACGGGGGCCGGGGGGTCGGGCGCCGGCGGTTCGGGGGCCGGGGGGTCGGGAGCGGGTGGCTCGGGGTCCGGCTCGGGGTCGGGATCGGGATCCGGCTCCGGTTCGGGTTCCGGCGGCGGCTCGGGCACGGGTGGATCCGGGGGTTCGAGCACCCCGCCCGTCGTGGAGCCGTCGGAGCCTCCTGTGACAGACCCCACAACGCCCCCGCCGACGCCGGAGCCGTCCGGGGCGGGCTCCGGTCAGGACGGCTCCTCGTAGATCTGCGGGGGGTGACGTCACCCCCACGCCGGCCAGCCCCGAGGAATCGTCGCAGGTCACAGGCTTTTATGCCGACCGACTTGCCAGACCCCGGGGAGGGTGCGTATGGTTATAGATCGTTTGATCCCATTGCCCGGCGCCGACTCCGAAGAGCGCCGTGTGGCGCGTACTCTCCCTAGCCGTGGCTGACCGCATTGAGGCGGTCGATTTGCGATTCACGGAGTTTGGGCGCGTGCCGAGACTCCGGAAGGTTTCGCATTTCGCATGTCCATTTCCAGTTCTGACCGCACCGTCATGCCCGAGAACGACTCGAACGACGAGATCGTCGACGCTCAGACCCTCGCGGTCACCGAGGCCATGGAGGCCATCGAGGCGGAGGAGATCATCGAGGCCCTTGAGGCCGAGGTGACCACCGACGACTCCACGGACTCCGACGCCGCTGACGCCGACGCTGACGCCGAGCCCACGATGACCTTCAGCGACCTCGGTCTGCCGGACGGCATCGTGCGCAAGCTCGCGCAGAACGGTGTCACCTCCCCCTTCCCGATCCAGGCCGCGACCATCCCGGACGCCCTGGCCGGCAAGGACATCCTCGGCCGTGGCCGTACCGGCTCCGGCAAGACGCTCTCCTTCGGTCTGCCGACCCTGGCCTCGCTGGCCGGCGGTCACACCGAGAAGAAGAAGCCCCGCGCGATCATCCTGACGCCGACGCGTGAGCTCGCGATGCAGGTCGCGGACGCTCTCCAGCCCTACGGCGACGTGCTCGGCCTGAAGATGAAGGTCGTCTGCGGCGGTACGTCCATGAGCAACCAGATCTTCGCTCTGGAGCGCGGTGTCGACGTCCTCGTCGCCACCCCGGGCCGTCTGCGCGACATCATCAACCGCGGTGCCTGCTCCCTGGCGAACGTCCAGGTCGCGGTCCTCGACGAGGCCGACCAGATGGCCGACCTGGGCTTCCTGCCCGAGGTCACCGAGCTGCTCGACCAGATCCCCGGCGGCGGCCAGCGCATGCTCTTCTCCGCCACCATGGAGAACGAGATCGGCACCCTGGTCAAGCGCTACCTGACCAACCCCGTCACGCACGAGGTCGACAGCGCGCAGGGCAACGTCACGACCATGACGCACCACGTGCTCGTCGTGAAGCCGAAGGACAAGGCGCCGGTCACGGCCGCCATCGCCGCCCGCAAGGGCCGCACGATCATCTTCGTCCGCACCCAGCTGGGCGCCGACCGCATCGCCGAGCAGCTCATCGAGTCCGGCGTGAAGGCCGACGCGCTGCACGGCGGCATGACGCAGGGCGCCCGTACCCGCGTCCTCGCCGACTTCAAGGACGGTTACGTCAACGCGCTCGTCGCCACCGACGTCGCCGCCCGCGGCATCCACGTCGACGGCATCGACCTGGTCCTGAACGTGGACCCGGCCGGCGACCACAAGGACTACCTGCACCGCTCGGGCCGTACCGCCCGCGCCGGCAAGTCCGGTGTCGTCGTCTCGCTGGCGCTCCCGCACCAGCGCCGCCAGATCTTCCGCCTGATGGAGGACGCGGGCGTCGACGCCACGCGCCACATCGTCCAGGGCGTCGGCGCCTTCGACCCGGAGGTCGCCGAGATCACCGGTGCGCGTTCGCTGACCGAGGTCCAGGCCGACTCCGCGAACAACGCCGCCAAGCAGGCCGAGCGTGAGGTCGCCGACCTCACCAAGCAGCTGGAGCGCCTGACCCGCCGCGCCGCGGAGCTGCGCGAGGAGGCCGACCGCCTCGTCGCCCGTTCCGCCCGTGAGCGGGGCGAGGACCCGCAGGCCGCGGTCGCCGAGGTCGTCGAGGCCGCCGAGGCCGAGGTCGCGGCTGCTGTCGCGGCCGTGGTCGAGCCGGTCGTCCAGGAGCGCACGTTCGAGCGCCGCGACGACCGCGGCAATTTCGAGCGTCGCGACAACCGCCGTGACGACCGTGGTGGCGACCGCGGTGACCGCGGTGGCGATCGTGGTGGCGACCGTGGTGGCTTCCGCCGCGACGACCGTCCGTCCGGTGGCTTCCGTTCGGGTGGCGACCGTCCGACCGGTGGTGGCTTCCGTCGTGACGACCGTCCGACCGGTGGCTTCAACCGTGACGACCGTGGTGGCGACCGTGGTGGCTTCCGCCGCGACGACCGTCCGTCGGGTGGGTTCCGTTCCGGTGGTGACCGTCCGACCGGTGGTGGGTTCCGCTCCGGTGGCGACCGTCCGACCGGTGGTGGCTTCCGCTCCGGTGGCGACCGTCCGACCGGTGGTGGCTTCCGTCGTGACGACCGTCCGACCGGTGGCTTCAACCGTGACGACCGTGGTGGCGACCGTGGTGGCTTCCGCCGCGACGACCGTCCGACCGGTGGTGGGTTCCGCTCCGGTGGTGACCGTCCGACCGGTGGTGGGTTCCGCTCCGGTGGCGACCGTCCGACCGGTGGTGGCTTCCGTCGTGACGACCGTCCGACCGGTGGCTTCAACCGTGACGACCGCGGTGGCGACCGTGGCGGCTTCCGCCGCGACGACCGTCCGTCCAGCAGCTTCCGCCCCAGCGGCGCCGGCGACCGCCCCTACGGCCGTCGCGACGACAACCGTCCGTCCGGCTCCACCGGCTCGACCGGCTCGACCGGTTCCTTCGGCGGCCGTCGTGACGACAAGCCCCGCTGGAAGCGCAACGGCTGACGCCTGAGCCTCATCTGACGCGGACTCGGCCCCCACAGCACTCCGGTGCGGTGGGGGCCGAGCCCATTTCCGGCCCGTCTCGCCCTCGTACGGCGGATGGCGGGAAACCGCCGGGGCCACACCCGGCGATACCCGATCGGCCAGACGCCCCTCTCCGGCTATGCTCTGGGGTGAGCGCATCGAGGGCCATTAGCTCAATTGGCAGAGCAGCGGACTTTTAATCCGTTGGTTGTCGGTTCGAGTCCGACATGGCCTACGGCTCGCGGGCGGGGGCTAGCCCCTCTGACCTGGCGCTGAGCGCCCCATCCGGTTTCGGCCAGATGGGGCGCTCAGTCGTTTCGGGCCCGTGCGTGGGCGATGCGTGAGCGGGGACGCTCCGGGATGGAGCCACGGTGCCCGCGGGAGGCGGTACACCTGTGCGGAGCGACCCGGGCATTGCTCAGCGTGTTCCACTGGTTCCGGCTGTCTGAACGTTCCAGGACCTGAACACCGCCCCCCTGAGCGCATCGTGACCCGATGGCTCAGGCCCGATGCACCGGAGAGCCCCCGTGAAGATCCACCTTTCCAGCGTATTCGTCGATGACCAGGACAAGGCCCTGCGCTTCTACACCGACGTACTGGGCTTCGTGAAGAAGCACGACGTCCCGCTGGGCGAGGACCGGTGGCTGACCGTCGTCTCGCCGGAGGACCCCGACGGGACCGAACTGCTGCTCGAGCCCTCCGGCCATCCCGCGGTGCGGCCGTACAAGACGGCGCTGGTCCAGGACGGCATCCCGGCCACCTCCTTCGCCGTGGACGACGTGCGGGCGGAGTTCGACCGGCTGCGCGAGCTCGGGGTGCACTTCACCCAGGAGCCGCTGGAGATGGGCCCGGTCACCACTGCGGTGTTGGACGACACCTGCGGCAACCTGATCCAGATCGTGCACAGCGAATAAGGTCCCGGTCGGCAGGCAGGCGTGATCATGCCGCCAAGTCGGCCGAGGTGGCACGATCCGCGGCGGTCAGCTTGCACCGGCCGTCCTCGCAGGTGCGCTGCAGGCGGCCCCGCGAGATGGTCTGTATCAGGCCGACGGTCCAGCACATCGGGCAGCCGCGCAGTGCCAGTAGGCCGACCGGCAGGAGCAGCAGGCTGACCGGGCCGGCCATCGGGATGAACGCGACCGAGCCGATCAGACCGCCGAAGCCGATCACGCCCCGGACCAGGTGGCGGGGCAGGGACGAACTCGCGAAGTCAGGGCCGTCGCCTTTGGTTGTCGTCATGGGCATCTCCAGACGCCGGTTCGGGTGTGGCACGGAGGGACTGCTGAACCGCGGTGCGGGCCCGGTGCAGACGTGATTTCATCGCGGCCGTACTGAGGCCGAGCGCCTCGGCGACCATTCGTCCGCTGTAGCCCTGGATGTCCCGCATGATCAGCACGCGGCGCTGCTCGGCCGGCAGAGCGGCGATGGTGGCCGCGACCCTGCCCGCCTCCAGGCGCTGCAGAACCACTTCCTCGGCCGAGCGCACGGCGGTATCCGGCAGGGGGGCGTGGACCCGCATCGTCCGCGCCCGCCGCAGGCACTCGTTGCGGACGATGCGGAACATCCACGACGCCAGCGCGCCGGACGCCCGTAGCATCCCGATCTTGCGATAGAGGATGATCAGGGCTTCCTGTGCCGCGTCCTCGGCATCCTCGGGAGTGGCGCAGAGCGAGCGGGCGAACCGCCGCACGTTCGGGTGCGAACCCGACACCAACGCGGTGATCGAATCGACGTCGCCGCGCTGGGCGGCGACGATCAGCTGTTCACCGGGCCAGGACGAGTCAGCCACGGGCTTGCTTTCGCTTGCGCATGGCGAAGTAGCCGCACGTGCAGAGCAGCACTGCTCCGGCGGCGATGGCGATACCTGTGATCACGAAGACCTCCTGATCCACGTCCGACGTTTGTCGGCACATGTACAGGAGGCGCGGACCCGCCGAAAGGATTCGGCGGGCGCACGGAAAAGTTGATCGCGCCGTGCGACATCCGCTGCGGGACAGGGGCAGGGCTCCGCCGTTGCCTCGATGCCGTGCTTCGCCTCGTACGGGTCGTGCCCGACGTCGTAGCCCCCGCCGCGCCAGGGGGCCCGGCCCAAGGGCTGTCCCGTAATCCCCGGCGGGCGCACGACGACAGCTACGGCGCCTCGCCGCGTTGTCGGAGCGCCCGAATACGCCCAGTATGAGGACGC